>CABUTL010000065.1 GCA_902494375.1 uncultured Collinsella sp. | reverse complement strand
TGCCAAAAAGGGACAGGTTTATTTTGGCCGTTTTATCTGGGCAAACGTCACTTCCACCACAAAGGGGCCAGGCACCTTTGTGGTGGTTTTTGCTTTGGTAGATGTGTGGGACATGCCTTACAATCTACCAAGTAGTTCATGACGGGCGAAAAACGGAGAGAAGGGGCTTGATGCGTCCTTAATGTTTCATGCGGATAGATTGATTTGACAGACGGTGGCGAATGCCCGCCGTCCGCATTCGTATGAAACAAGGAGTCTCCATGCTCGCCTCTCTTTTCTCAAAGCCTCAACCATCGCTGTCCGTACAGGCCAAACGCCTGGTGGCGATGCGCTTTCTCATCTACACCGGTTTTCAGACCAGCTACTTTATCGGCGTTATCGGAACGCTCACCTATGCGGACGATGCCTCGGTCGTGGCGACATCGCTGGCCGTCCTTTTTATGAACGTATTCGTGATCTTGGGATCTTTTGCGGGCGGTGCGGCGCTCGACGCTTGGGGCCCGCGCCGTCATTTCTTGTTGAGTATCGTCGGCACGCTGGCAACCGGCGCGGCGATTCTCGTTTTTGGCAGCGCGACCGGCATCGTCCTGTTCGGCGCGGTGCTCCTGGGCTTCGTGATGGGGTTCGCCCAGCCCATCGCCACATCCTATCCGGCGTATCTCACCGACGACCCCGTCGAGCTCAAAGACATCAACTCCGCCATCGCCATGTTTTCAAACGTGAGTATCATCGTTGGCCCTACGCTGGGCGGCTTTTTCGCAGCTGCTGCGTCGTCGCGTGCGGTGTTTGTGCTCATGATGCTCTTTACTGTGCTGGCGCTCGTCGCCGGTTGGGGCTTTAGGCAAAGTGCAGGTCAGGCCGCCACACACGAAGGCAAACCCGCGATCGGTGACATCACATCGGACAAGGCCAGCCAAAGCTCCGACCCCAACACGTCCTCCCGTGTCACCTTCGCGGCCAGCATCAAGACGGTCTTTACCAACAGCGTCCTCGCGCTACTTTTCTGCATCATCTTCCTCTCGAACTTTGGCTATGGTGCCTTCGATCCGCTGGAGTCGTTCTTCTACCGCGATGTCCTGCACGTCGGTGTTGAGTGGATGGGCTGGCTCTCGTCGGCCAGCGGTGTGGGCGCGGTGCTGGGCGCCGTGGTCGCGCTCCGCCTGCCGGCGCGCTTTGTCAGCCTCAAAACGCTGCTCGTGGCGCTCATGTCCGTGGGTCTGGGAAGCCTGCTCTACGTGGGAACGCCGTACGTGGGCGTGGCCCTTGTCGGCCAGATTGCACTGGGCATAGCTTGGGGCATCGTCAACCCGCTCCACAACACGATCGTGCAAACGACGGCCCCGCTCGAGCAGCTCGGTCGTGTGAACTCGGTCATGGGTTTTGGCAACATGTTTGCCGGCGTGGCCCCGCTGGCGATTGCCCCCTGGCTGGCGGCGACGTTTGGCGTGCAGCAGACGCTCGTTGGTGCGGGCATGGTCGTGACTGCGGTTCCCGCGGCGCTGCTGCTGTTTGGACGCCGGCATTTTGATCGTGCCGCAAGGCGGTAAAAACCATCACAACATTCGATGAAAATCGCGATTTTGCCGAAAAACGTCGAATGTTGTGATGGTTTGCGCCCCGGGCCGGGACACCCTTCGGGTCCGGCCACCACAAAGGGGCCAGGCACCTTTGTGGCGATCGGGTCCCAACGGCCTGTGCCTTGGTATACCATGTACGCCGTTCACGAATACACCCCACACCGCCGCACAACCCAGAAAGGCCCCCATGGACACCACCTTCAGCCACATCAAAGCCGTGTTCTGCGATATCGACGGCACGCTGCTCACGAGCCAGCACACGGTGTCCCCGCGCACCGTGGCGGCGATCCGCGCCCTGCGCGAGCGCGGCGTGCTCTTTGGCCTGTGCACCGGGCGCGACGCCCACGCGACCGAGGCCATGTACAAGCTCTGGGGCATCGAAGGCCTGGTAGACGTGATGGTGGGCTGCGGTGGTGCCGAGGTCATCGACCGCGCACACGACATCAACGAGCTGAGCTATCCGCTGCCGGGCGAGACCATCGCGCGCATCTGCAAGCACATGGCGGACCTTCCGGCAACGCCCGTCTGCCCCCGAGACGGCGTGTTCTACGTGCCCGAGAGCAACGCGTGCGTCGAGCACCTGTCGCGCGTCGATGGCGTGCCCTACCAGGTGGTCGATTTTGCCGAGTTTTTGCGCGAGCCGCAGCCCAAGGTGATGTTTACCATGGCGCCCGAGGTGATGCCGCAGGTGATTGAGCGGGCGTCGACGCTTGTCGATGACACTGTTAAGGCGGCGGCTCTACAAACCACGCAACGGCTCTACGAGTTCATGGATCCGCGCGTGTCCAAGACGCGCGGCCTTGTGCGCGTGGCGGAGCTCAACGACATGGAGCTCCAGAACATCTGCGTGTTTGGCGATGCGGACAACGACACCTGCATGGTGGCCGACGCCGGCGTGGGCGTAGCCATGGCAAATGGCAGCGACGCCACCCGTGCCGCCGCCGACTTTGTAACCGCGAGCAACGACAAAGACGGCATCGCGATCTTTATCGAGGAACATCTGCTGTAGCGCCGGGGGAGAACCACCACAAAGGGAGCAGGTACCTTTGTGGTGGCCTCAGACGATTTGGGTGAATTGATACCTAAAATCTGCGCGAAAATTCAAATAACGTTGTCTGAACATCATGCTTCTAACCACCGATGAGTTAAAAATATTCCCATCAATTTGGTAGTCTATTCCTCCCGGTTAATGATCTACGTTCACGGTCGATTTTCGACCGTTCGCAGGATGCATGCTCTTGAGCAAAATGTTGTGCAAATAAATAAAATGCTATTAAAAAACTGATAACTGGCTTAATTACCAGCAGAAATAGATATTTCATAGCGAATAAACGAAGGTAAATCCGAGCAAATGTCAAGAGAATTGAGAATTCGCTACAAAACTATCGATATTTTTGCTTAGATGTTCAAACAATCGTTACAATATGTATTATAAGCGTGCGCAATTACAGATTGCGCAGATACGTTTGATAGTGAAAGAGCAAGATCGCGGTCTCTTGGGGGGGAGACATCGATGAAAGCGAATTCAGAAAAAACTAAGCAGAGTAAAAAAGCGACGCGCCGCGTACTGGCAGGCGTTTTGTGCGGAGCCTCCGTGTTGAGCCTGGTACTGTCGCTCGTCATGCCTCCGATCTCGCAGGCCATTGCCAACGATGCCCAGACGGTTTCTACCGAAGAAACTGTGATGGGGGGGGGTTCCTCAAGTGAGTCTACTGATGTAGAAAACACCAACAATGGGGATACCGAAAACCAGAATAGTGACGACGCTGAGGGTGGCGAGACCGGAGACGGCGCTGCCGAGATGCCCCCGTTGTCTGATGATACGGAAGCCGAGAGCGCTGCGCAGCCCGCGGATGATGGGCAGTCTGTCTATAAGGCCGCTACTGTTGCAAATGAAGGTGAGGCTCGGAAACTTGAAACAGATAAGGACGGGTACGCGCTGCTGAAGAGTGACGAAGACCTGTCTACGTACCTTGACCTTCCCGCGGCGGAAAAGCCCGCAAAGCTGCGTCTGGCTGCTGATATTAGTTCGAGCGAGCCGATCACCATCAACAAAGACACTACGAACAACAAAGACACTACGATCGACCTTGCGCATCACAAGCTTTATTACAGCAGCGGTAACACGGGCATAGGCGAAACTGGTTGTACATTTATCACAATTTCAAAGGGCTTTACGCTAACTGTCGAAGGTAAGGCGGAGGACTCGCCGACTGAAGTTACCAGTGTTGAACCTGGTCAGCTAGCACAGATGCAGTTCACTGGAAGTGTTCCACAACAACTCACATACTACGTAACTAAAAGCACGCCTAACGGTGTTGGTACTAGCGAAAAGACCTACCTGCACACTGTTACCAATTTCGGCGCTATCGTTGCATGCAAAGAGGGCTATGTAAATCGAGTCATTTCCGTTGGGGAAGGGGGCACGCTCAACCTTAAGGGTGGCATGATCACAACGCCTCGTAACCTGGGCAACGACGGTCACGTTATTTTCTCTCAGGGCGCTGTCAATATTTCTGGCGGTTACGTCACCAACGGCAACGGCGGTGGCTGGGGCGGTGGTCTGTGCATAACGGGCGCGAAAGCCAGCCTCGAAATGACAGACGGCGAAATGACAGACGGCGGTGTGGTCGCGGGAAACAAGGCAGCTTCTGGCGGCGGCGTCTACGCTGACAATGGAGCCACCTTGAAGCTTACGGGTGGAATCATTTCTGGCAACGCTACGTATTCTGATTCGGTTGGTCTCGGTGGCGGCATCTTGGTTTCGGGCGGTAGTGTGACCGTTTCTGATGGCTACATCACTAACAATAAATACGCCAAGTTTTGCGGCGAGGATGGCCAGGGTGGCCATGGCGGCGCTGGCCTTGCTGCCAATAACGGCGCCCATGTCGCCATTTCTGGTGGCCAGATTACTGGCAACTATTCCGAGGAAGCTGGCGGCGGCGTTTACGTTACCAATTTTGGCCAACAAAATAGGGCATGGCTCAACATTACGGGAGGAAATATTGCCTCTAACGTGAGCTACCAATCTGAGGGCGCTGGCATTCGAGTGGGCCAGAAGGTTGACGCGATGATAAGTGGAGCGTCAAAAGATAGCCCAGTCTACATCACTAATAACCACTGCATGTCTCGCTTTGACTGGGGCGGAGGCGGCATCTTCGTTCAGGGCGATTCGGATAACGACGCATCTAATGCTGGCAGGCTGTTTGTCTATAACTCCTATATAAGCAGCAATACCGTCGGTGGCTACGGTGGTGGCGTTGCGGTTTGCCCGACGGGTAAGACCTTGGTGACGAATACCGACGGCACAGCGATTTTCGGGAATACTTCTGCCGAAAGAGAGCAAAGCTATGAAAGTTATGTAGATGGCAACAACGGCACCCCTCACCTATCTGGTGGCGGACACAAAAAAAACCAAGACTATGACGCGTACTGCAGCGATACATTTCGCAACAACGGTCATGCTGATTTCTTTCTTGCGGCGAAAGAGCACAATGAGCCAATCGCGGCGGTGATTGGCAAAATGCTCGGTGGCGGTGATGCCGAATACTCGGGAAGTAAAGAGCTTGCGCAAGCCATTACTATTCCCGCCAACGGTGGCGTGCAGGTATATAAAAGCATCGGTTTGAGCTCGCGTGTTAAAGCTGGAGACACTGCGGCAGGGGATGCGCAGAGAGCTGCGAAAACCTTCATCACGGGCAATTATTCCTGGAATCATGGCGGCGGCATCATGTCGAACGGCGACCTGTACATGGGCGCGCCTGAGGATACGTATGTCTATCCGAGCCTTAAGCTCAAGGCGACCAAGGCACTAATTAATTCAAAGACCAACAAGACCAAGGCGCTCGTCGATGATCAGTTTACCTTTAAGGTCTACCGCAAGAATTCAGACGACCCTTTGGCTGGTACGACATTCAATCGTGACGTTTGCACCGAGGTTGGAACAGCAAAAAATGATGCAAGCGGCAATATCACGTTTGACCTTGGTGAACAGTTCGCAACGGGTGGCACGGGTGACAAGATCACATACTACTTGGTCGAAGATGCCGGCGCTGGTTTAGATATCACGTACGACTCCAGCGTGTATGAGATTGTGGTACGGACCCAGGATAAGCCGACCAAGCTCATGACTGTTCCGAGTAAAAATAATCCGAACGAAGAGAAGGAACTTCTCATCCATAACTACACGATTACAGACGTCAATGTAATCAAGAACGTACTCGATAAGTCTGGGGAGTGGGTAACAAAAACGTGGAGTGTCGTGGAGAATGGCGACGGCTATTATCCAATTATCTGTAAGGGTGACTCAGCGACTTTCACTAACAAGTTCACTCCGTACGACTCGGAGGGTTCCTGGACGCCTGCGGCGACTAAGGTCGTTAAGGGTGGCGAGATGAAGGAGTTTACGCTCGAGTTTGCGGATAACGAGAAGTTTGAGGGTGGTAGCGTCAGGACCGTGAAGACTGATGCAAAGGGAGACGCGACTCAGACGCTTCCGTTCTTGAGCGCTTCTGGCGAAGGGGTCAAGTATTCACTTTCTGATATCACTAAGAACCCCTACGCTGTTGGTGACCCTACGGGTCGCGGTGCTTCCAAGACCTTCACGTACTATGTGCACGAGAAAGACGAGAGTTCGCCTCTCTCGCACTACAAGTATGACAAGTCGATATACAGGTTCGACGTTACCATGACGGACCAGAAAGACGGCTCAATCGTTGACACGAAGGTGACCTACACCCAGATCAAGGACGCTGACGGTAAGGATATCGATTCCAATAAGCAGGTTCCCGTCAACTTCGACGGTAGCAAGCCTGAGTCCACCCCCACCTTCACCAACACCTACTCCACCTCTTTGCCCCTTTCTGGTATGTCGGGCGTCACTCTGACGTACCTTGCCGGCGCGGCGGTGCTTTGCGCTGCTGCGGCCTGGATGCACATTCGTCGCAAGGCGAATGCGAAGGGAGGTAAGCGTCGTGAATAAGAAAGTTTGCTCCTTCCCGATCTTGTTTGCGCTGCTTGCCCTCCTGATCGGCACCTGCGCGGTTGTGTTCCCCGCTTCCGCGCAGGCCGCGCCGACCTCGACCGGTTCCATCACGGTGAGCGGCACCGTGGCGAGCAGCTACGACGCCTACCAGATCTTTAGCGCCAACGTCGTCGACGGCGACAGCGACGCCAAGATCGCCACCGACCTCGCTTGGGCAAGCGACGCCGTGCGCGACGCCGCGCTGCCTGTGCTGCACGGCGCCGGCATGCTCAAATCCCAGACCACCGCGCAGGAAGCTGCCGAGTGGCTCAACACCGATTCCCATCTTACGAGCGCGCTGAGCGCACAGCTCGCTCGTTCCCTCCAGAGCTCTGACGCCGTGCCCGTGGCCCTTAACGCGGGCACGACGGCCGAGCTGCCCTGCGGCTACTGGCTCATCGTCGCCGACGACGACGCCATCGCCCAAGGCGAGGCCGGCACCGCGCCGATCATGGCCCTGGTGGGCGGCGGCGCCGTCACCGTCAAGC
>CABUTL010000064.1 GCA_902494375.1 uncultured Collinsella sp. | reverse complement strand
GCCTCGAGCTCGCGCAGGCGCTCGGCGATGCCGGCCTCCACGCGATCGAGCAGGGCGTCGAAGTCCATGCTGCCGCCCTCGCCGGGGAAACCTTTCTTAAGGCCCGGGATGCGACCGTCGCCGCGCTCTTCCTCGAGCAGCTCGGCGCTCGCGGAACCGCGCAACGCCGGCTTGCCGCCCTTGGTCGAAAAGTAGAGCGCCGCGCGGGTATCCAGATCCAGCGCCCGGCGCATGGCCTGCGCGTAGATGAGCGTTTGGGTATGCGGCGGCAACCAGCGCGGGTCGTCGATGGGGGCCTCGCCCGACTCCTCGTCGCGCACCGTGGGGTCGGCGAGCTTAAACTCCTCGACACCCGAACGATGCTTATAGTCGATTACCACGGCGCGATTCTCGGCATCCACATCAACGCGGTCGATGCGCCCGCCAAGCGGCCAGCCGGCATACTCGACCTTAAGCTCATTAAAGGCGAACTCAAGGTAGCGCGGGGCAAAGGGTGCAAGCGCCTCGGACTCGTAGGCAAGCACGCCCTCCAGCTGCGGCAAAATCTCGGCCACCTGGCGCTCCTCCACTGGAGAGAGCGGCACCAGCGGGCCCTCGGTACCGCGCTTGCCAGCGTGCTCGGCCAGGGTCTCGGCAAAGACCTCGTGCAGCAGCTCCTTCGCGCGCGGCAGATTCATGGGCGTCACGCGCTCCATGCCCACCTGGGGCAGACGGGCATGCAAGTGCTCCAGCACGTCATGGACAAAGTTGCCCTTCTCCATGTTGCCAAAGCCGGCGTCGATCGACTGGGGTTTGACGCGATACGAGACGAACCAGCACAGCGGGCAGGTGGAATAGGCCTCGATCTGCGAGGCGGACGTCAGGCGCGGCACAAGCGGCGCGCCCTCGCCCTCGCCGTCACGACGGCGCAGGACCAAATACGGCACGGCCTCATCGCTCAGATGCTGAGGAGCTTCGCAGGTCACACGCTCGCGCCTAAGACCTTCGCCTGCCGCGGGATCGAAGTCCCTTACGATATCGCCCTCACCCACGCACTTCGCCTTGTCGGTGCCAGCGGTCTTAGCGTTGTCAGCAGTCTTGTCGGCGTCAGCGGCCTTAGCATCGTTAGCGGCCTCGGCATGCGCCCGCAACTCGGTCCACACGGCCGCCGGATAGCACTCGCGCGCTTGACGATCGTGGGTCACACGGGCGAGCGCAACCGGACCACGCGACGCTTGCATCGCGCGGCCAAAGCGTGCGCGCAGCAAGGCCGCAGGCTCAAGCGTCACGCCCTCGCGACCAAGGCTCGCCGTCAGCGTGGCCAGTGGCCCCTCCTCGTGTGAGAGCGGATAGCTGTCCAGATCGACATCGGCAAACAGCACGGCATCGTAGCTGCCGGGGCGCAGAGCCGCCGCATCGGCAAGCGAAGCAAAACGAACCTGAGCACGTGGCGCACGGTCAACCTCGTAGGTCTCGTAATCGTAGGCGGTGCTACGCTTGTCTACCTTGGTGCGAATGCCATCGAGCACGGGCACGGTCGCGGCCTGCGATACGTCGAGCGCGCGAGCATCGTTCATAAGGATGTCGATGACGTGGCGCAGCAGAGCCACCTCCGCCTGGCGACGGGCTTGGCCATCCAAGCTGCCCAGCGAGCGATCGGGCAACGCTTCGGCAACGGCAAACATGGCCTTGAGCGCCGTCACGGGCTTGTCACGCCACAGCGCCTGGAACACGTCCGAAACCACACACGGCACGTTCTTAAACCAGTTCTCGTCGCTCGCCGCCTTGCGCACGCCCCTCACCTGGCCTTGGACGCTCTGCAGCAGGCTCTTAACGCCCGCGGTAGTCTTGCTGCGCGACAGGCGCATGTTCTTATCGAAGGTTCGTGCGCTGGCGGCATCGGCGCCCGAAAGCGGGCTGTAGATCCAGTCGGTAAGCTCCGGCGCGGGCCACCATTCGGTCTTTGACGCCGTGAACTCATCGGCGGCCTTCATGCGCTCGATCAGGCCGGCAAGCGCCGCAAACTGCTTGCCCGCAATGGATTGGGAAAACGCCGTGAACTCAGTCGTCTCGGCCGCAATGTGACGCGCCGCCAGACGAGAGGCGAGCTCACCGAACAGCTGGGATGCCCGGGCAGAAACAACGAGCACGCGCACAGGGTCGGCAGGCGTTGCAGTAGCTTTATCGGCCTTGGACTCCTTGTGCGCTTTCACCAACTTATCGATGGCGTCCGCATAGACATGAGCACGGGCATGAGGGCCGGCGACTTCCACAAAGGCAGGACGTACGACGGACTTTGGAGCAGTCGCGGGAGCGCCGGCATCCTCGTCCAGCGGCGCGATCTCAAACAGCACACCGCGGGCATCAAATGCCGTGGCAAGCTCCTCGCGCATCGCCGCCTGCTCGCGGGCAAGCAGCACGACGACCTCTCCCCCATTGTTCGCCACGGCAGACAGCAGCTCGAGTAGACCGTGCGTAAACGACGTGACACCGCGCACGCATACGGCGCGGGCGCACGCCGGCAGGTTATCGGCCAGGGCACCGGCCATAATGTCAGCCGCCTCGCAGGGCTCGACCATATCTCGACGGTCCAAACCGCCCGCGTAGGCACGCAAAAGCTCGAACACACGAGCCTCGGCATCGCTTTTTGGCTCAGGCTGGCAATTGTTGCCACGGCATCGCTCGGCCGTCGTCCCCGCCACACCCGGCAGCACGTCGCGGGCCATGCGCGCAAGCATGCGCACTGTGCCTTGGCTGCGCGAAAGCGGCCGTAGGTCGGCATCGTCGAGACGCGTGACCATATCCGAGAACAGCATCTGGCGCTGCAGGTTGTCGACGAAACCGCGCCCGTCGCCCAAAAGCTCCCAAAGCGAGCGAAGCCACGATGCGGGTGTCTTGTAGTCGATACCCAGCGAAATGCCGGCTTCCGCCGCATCATGACGGCACAGATCAAGCTCGGCAAACGTAGACGCCAGCAAAACGGCACGTCCATGGCGGGCAATAAGGTCGGCAAGCAGTGCCGCCTCGGCATCGCTCAAATCCGTGCCGGCATTGGTGGTATAGATTCGAACAGGCATGGTCCTCCGCTCAAACTGTTCGCAATAATCAATGCATCCATCCTACCCGCCCACGCGGACAGATTTGCCCCACGCCAACAGATTTGATCCCCTGGGGACGGAGGAAAACGGATCACCGGGTTAGACTGACCCCCTCGGTGATCCGTTTTCCTCCGTCCCCAGGGGATCAAAAAAACCGCCCCCGGAGGAGCGGTTTTGAACAATTGGTTTTGCGCGGCCTACTCGCCATCCTCCAGCTTAATGAGGATCTTGCGGTAGCCACCGTACTCGCCGTTCAGCGCCTTTGAAACGCGGCTCACCGTGGTGGACGAAGCGCCGGTACGGGCCTGAACCTCAACATAAGGCTCGCCCTCGTCCAAATAGCGCGCAACCTGCAAACGCTGAGAAAGGTCGCAAATCTCGCGCGGCGTACAGATATCGGTCAAAAACGCTTGGATATCCTTCTCGTCATCCAAAAGACTAAATGCGTGGACCAGCTGCTTGACATCAGGCTTGTCAAACATGTTCTCGATATTCATCGATCACCGCCAAACCCGCCAAAAGGCATCGAAGTTGATACTGACATCGGGCATCGTTCGCCCGTTCTATGCAATAGGGCAACGCCTGTGGCTTTTGCCCGTAGCAGTGTAGCACACCACCAAACTAAAGCGACAAGACTCTCTGCCAGCGGCGCGTTTTTCAGGACGAACGCCGTTTAGAAACCGTATGCGCACGTAAGCTCCACGAATATTTGAGACAATGGGCGCCCAAACACCGCGGCGCGCCCGCGCAACCATCCAGGTCGCCGCCGCAAGCCGCTTCACGCGACGCCAGCAACCCCGGCGCAAGAAAGGATTCACGCCATGCGCTTTATGCTTAACTGGCTCTTTACCTCGATCGCCATCGCGATTGCCACGTTCCTCGTTCCCGGCATCCAGCCCTTCGGTTTTGCCGAGGCCTGGGTCTGTTTCGCCTTCGTGGGACTGTTCCTCAACATCGTCGATTCGCTCGTCAAGCCGTTCCTGACTGTCATCTCACTGCCGCTCACGATCATTACGCTGGGCATTTTCCAGCTTGTCGTCAACAGCTTTATGCTTGAGCTCGCGAGCTACCTGTCGGTCAACCTGCTGGGCGTCGGCATCTCCATCGCCAGCTTTGGATCGGCCTTTATGGGCAGCATCCTGGTGTCCATCACGCGCAGCATCCTCGACAGCATCGCCGAGGACTAAATCGGCCATTCCGGCCGTGTCCGTCTCAACAGCCCAAAACGAAGGCCGCCCATCGCAAAAATGGGCGGCCTTCTTATTTTTCAAGTCTCAAAGGGCGAGAGAATCTACCATTTCCACCCCGTCCCCAAATGCAGGTGTGGGTTAGATGACGTAGTCGTAGCCATGGTTGGGAGCGACAAGTTGATCGAGCGTCACACCGTCGAGGTAGTCGTTGATGAGCTTGTCAAGGTTCTTCCACACGTCAAGCGTGGGGCACTCATCCGAACGCGAGCAGCCTTTGCAGTCGCCATCCAGGCAGGCGACCGGCGCCAGACTACCCTCGGTCAGGCGCAGGATCTCGCCCACCGTGTACTGCTCGGGCGGGCGCGTGAGCACATAGCCGCCGCCCTTGCCACGCATACCCGAAAGCATGTTGGCGCGCACGAGCGTAGCCAAGATGTTCTCCAGATATTTCTCGGAAATCCCCTGGCGCGCCGCGATCTCTTTGAGCGGGATGCGACCGGCCGCCTGGTGCTCGGCCAGGTCGACCATAACGCGCAGGGCATATCTGCCCTTAGTAGAAACCAACATGTATAGTGCTGCCTTTCGGTCATTTAGTCCGTAGAAATTCTAGCCGAAAAATTGGTTTTGAAAATACCCGTTCCGGTCAAGATGGTTAATCGACTCGTAATAATCTTCTATTTCCTATTGCGTTACTAGGCTTTACTGTCTACTATGCTTGCCAACAGCAAAACGAACAACCTATAAGGTTTGTTGGTTTCTCTGCTGCACACACCGTAAAACCACACGGTATCCAGTCATTTGAACACTTTGGAGGTTCACCATGAGCAATGTTTACACGTCCATCGATCAGCTTATCGGCCACACTCCGCTTCTGGAGCTCACTCACTTTGAGGCCGATGAGGACCTCAAGGCCCGCGTGCTCGTCAAACTGGAATACTTCAACCCCGCCGGATCCGTTAAAGACCGCGTCGCCAAGAACATGATCGACGAGGCCGAAAAGGCCGGCAAGCTCGTGCGCGGTGGCGACTACACCATCATCGAGCCCACGAGCGGCAACACCGGCGTCGGCATCGCCTCGGTGGCGGCGGCCCGCGGCTACAAGGTGATCATCACCATGCCCGAGACCATGTCCGTCGAGCGCCGCAAGCTGATGCAGGCATACGGTGCGCAGCTCGTGCTCACCGACGGCTCCAAAGGCATGAAGGGCGCTATCGCCAAGGCCGAGGAGCTGCAGAAGGAGACTCCCAACAGCATCATCGCCGGCCAGTTTGTGAACCCCGCCAACCCCGCCATCCACAAGGCCACGACCGGCCCCGAGATCTGGGACGACACCGACGGCAAGGTCGACATCTTCGTCGCCGGCGTTGGAACCGGCGGCACCGTGACCGGCGTGGGTGAGTTCCTTAAGGAGCAGAACCCCGAAATCAAGGTCGTCGCCGTCGAGCCCGCCACTTCCCCGGTGCTCTCCAAGGGCCAAGCCGGCCCGCACAAGATCCAGGGTATCGGCGCCGGTTTTGTGCCCGACGTCCTCGACACCCAGGTCTATGACGAGATCATCCCCGTCGAGAACGACGACGCCTTTGCGACCGGCCGCGCCGTGGGCCACAAGGAGGGCGTGCTCGTGGGCATTTCGTCCGGCGCCGCCGTGTGGGCCGCGCTGCAGCTGGCCAAGCGCCCCGAGAACGAGGGCAAGACCATCGTGGCCCTGCTTGCCGACACCGGCGAGCGCTACCTGTCCACGGCGCTCTTCCAGGACTAGAGCTTCTCGTTCTTAGAACGAGTCCAAGGCACGCCGGCCTCCCCTCTCTTCTGGCAGCCTGAGCTCTTCCCAACAGGGTGTCCCACGAGACGTCCGAACTTGATACAATGTCTGCGGCGCGGAACCAGCCTCCCGCGCCGCTTTTCTTTTTTGGCCACATGCCACCAAGGAGAACCTCCCCATGCACAACAAGCGCGTGCTCGTCGCCATGAGCGGCGGCGTCGATTCCAGCGTGACCGCCTATCTGCTCAAGTGCCAGGGCTACGAATGCGTCGGCGCCACCATGCGCCTCACCTGCCCCGCGCCCGATCCCGTCACGGGCATGAGCAAGGTCGACCGCGACATCGCCGATGCAAAGGCCGTCGCCGAGCGCCTGGGGATACCCCACCATGTGCTCGACCTGCAGCAGACCTTCGACCGCATTGTTATCGAGCGCTTCGTGACCGCCTACCAGGAGGGGCTGACGCCCAACCCGTGCATCATCTGCAACCGCCATATTAAGTTTGGCGCGCTGCTCGATGCGGCACTCGATATGGGCTGCGACCACATCGCCACAGGCCACTACGCCAAAACGAGTCAGGCGCCCGACGGCACCTGGCAGCTGCACCGCGGCGAGGACTCCAAAAAGGACCAGAGCTACTTTTTGTATTCGCTCACGCAAGAGCGTCTGGCGCACACGATCTTTCCGCTGGCTGGGCTGGACAAAGAGCGCGACGTGCGCCGCATTGCCGCCGAGCAGGGCTTCATAAACGCCAAGAAAGCCGAGAGCGAGGATATCTGCTTTATCGCGGACGGCGACTACGCGGGCTATATCGAGCGCCGCTGCGGACATGCCGCCGAGCCGGGCGATATTGTATGGCGCGACGGCAGCGTGGTCGGACGCCATAACGGCGCGCTGCGCTATACCATCGGCCAGCGCAAGGGCTTAGGCGTCGCGATGACGCATCCCGTGTACGTAACGGGCGTCGATGCCGCCAGCAACATTGTGCATCTGGGCGAGGCCGAGGACCTGACGGCCACAGCGCTCACGGCCAACGACTGGATTTGGAGCGCCCCTGCCGACCGCATGGAGGCGGAGCTCAATGCCGG
>CABUTL010000063.1 GCA_902494375.1 uncultured Collinsella sp. | reverse complement strand
GGTGTCGACATTCCCTACGAGCGCGGCCTGCTGGGCCACTCGGATGCCGATGTGCTCGCGCACGCTTTGGCCGACGCCATTCTGGGCGCCTGCCGCGGGGGAGACATCGGCAAGCTATTCCCCGATACCGATCCCGCCTACGAGGGTGCCGATTCGATGGTGCTGCTTGCCCGCGTAATGGACTATGCGCGCGAGTTGGGCTTTGAGTTTGTCGATGCCGATTGCACCATTGCCTGCCAGCAGCCTAAGATCACCCCGCACCGCGATGCCATGCGCGCCAACCTTGCCCATGCCCTGGGCGTTGACGTCGAAAACGTGGGCGTCGCCGCCACTACGACCGAAAAGCTCGGTTGGGAAGGCCAGGGCGAGGGAATCGGCGCCTGGGCCGTCTGCCTGCTACAGAAAACCGTTAAGGAGTAACGAATGCGTATCTACAACAGCGCTACCCATAAAAAGGAAGAGTTCCAGCCCATCGAGTCCGGCAAGGTCCGCATGTACGTGTGCGGCCCCACGGTCTACGACAACATCCACATCGGCAACGCCCGCACGTTCATCAGCTTTGACGTAATTCGTCGCTGGCTCATCGCGAGCGGCTATGAGGTCACATTCGCCCAGAACCTCACCGATGTCGATGACAAGATCATCAAGCGCGCCAACGAGCAGGGCCGTACCGCCGCCGAGGTTGCGACGGAGTTCTCTGACAAGTTTATCGGCGTTATGCGCGCCGCCAACGTGCTCGATCCCGATGTTCGCCCCCGCGCCACCAAGGAGATCGGCCCCATGATCGCCATGATCAAGACGCTCATCGAGCAGGGCCACGCCTACGCCGCCGATAACGGCGATGTGTACTTTGCCGTGCGCAGCGATCTCAACTATGGTCAGGTCTCGGGCCGCAACATCGACGACCTTATGGTTGGTGCGCGCATCGAGGAGAACGAGGACAAGAACGACCCGCTCGACTTTGCCCTGTGGAAGGCCGCTAAGCCCGGCGAGCCCAGCTGGCCGAGCCCCTGGGGCGAGGGCCGTCCCGGTTGGCACACCGAGTGCGCCGCCATGGTGCATCGCTACCTTGGCACTCCGATCGACATCCACGGCGGTGGCTCCGACCTTGCCTTCCCGCATCACGAGAACGAGTGCGCCCAGGCCACCTGCGCCTGGCACCAGGGCTTCTCCAACACCTGGATGCACACGGGCATGCTGCTGGTAGACGGCGAGAAGATGTCCAAGTCGCTCGGCAACTTCTTTACGCTGGCCGAGGTGCTCGAGCAGCACTCCGCTGCCGCCCTGCGTCTGCTGATGCTGCAGACGAGCTATCGCTCGCCGCTCGACTTCTCCTGGGAGCGCCTGGAGGGTGCCGAGAACTCGCTCACGCGTATCGCCGGTACGGTCGAGAACCTGCGCTGGGCCGCGAACCATGCGACGGCCGATGCCGATGAGGCAGCATCTGAGGCGTTTGCCGCCAAGGCCGCCGAGACCCGTGCCACCTTTAAGGAGTGCATGGACGACGACTTTAACACCGCTGGTGCTATGGGTGCCGTCTTTGGCTTTGTGACCGAGTGCAACCAGTACCTGGAGCAGGCGGGCGACGCTGCCGACAAGGCCGCCGCGCTTGCCGCCGCCGACACGCTGGCCGAGCTGCTCGATACGCTTGGCGTTGAGCTCCCCGAGCCCAAGGTCGAGCTGCCGCTGGGTCTGCTGGGCGTTGCCGCCGGTTTGGTCGCCTATACGGGTGACGACGTGGACGAGGCCGCTGCCAAGATTCTCGAGGCCCGCGCCGAGGCCCGCGCCGCCAAGAACTGGGATCTGGCCGACGCCATCCGCGACCAGCTCAAGGACCTTGGCCTGACGATTGAGGATACTGCCGCCGGCACTCGTATTAAGACTCTCTAGTTATTTGTCGACCGTTCGAGGTGCGGCAGATTGCCTTGAAAGAGGAGGGCATAGACCTGGTGGTCATGCCTGACGATTGAAAGGCAAGGTGCCGTGGCTCGGACGGTCGATTCTTGTTCGTTATCTATTTAAGGAGGCCGCTTTATGGCCGACAATCGCAAGCGTGCACCGCGTGGAGGCAAGCAGACTGCTTCTGGCTCGCGTCCGATTCGCCGCAACGACCGCGCTGCCGCTCCCAAGGGCCAGCGCGAGCGCTCCCAAGCCCAGGCTGCGCGTCCGCAGCGCGATCGCAACCGCGACAATGTTCAGGTCCCCAAGGGCGAGTTTATCGAAGGTCGTCGTGCTGCCGCCGAGGCCCTGCGCACCGGTTTTCCTGTCAAGTGCGCGCTCATCGCCGAGGGCGGGGAGCGCGATGCCGCCTTGTCGCGCCTGGTCGACGACCTCAACGCCGCGGGCGTCCGCATTAAGTATGTGCCGCGCGCGCAGCTCGATGCGCTGTCGAGCCATGGCGCTCACCAGGGCATTGCGCTCGAGGTTGGCAACTTCCCCTATGCCGATGTTGCCGATATCCTCGACCGTGCGGGCGACGGTCCGGCGCTCGTCGTCGTGCTCGACCATGTGACCGACGACGGCAACTTTGGCGCCATCGTGCGCTCCGCCGAGGTCGTGGGCGCGGCGGGCGTCATCATTGCCAACAAGCGCGCCGCCGGTGTGACCGTCGGCAGCTATAAGACTTCTGCCGGCGCCGTCATGCACCTGCCCATCGCGCAGGTTCCCAACATTGCCCGTGCGCTCGATGACCTCAAGGCCGCCGGCTTTTGGGTGGGTGGCGCTTCCGAGCACGCCGAGGGCAGCTGCTGGGATGCTCCCTTCGAGGGCCGCGTGGCGCTCGTCATGGGCTCCGAGGGCGACGGCATCTCGCGACTGGTGCTCGAGAAATGCGACTTCTTGACCAAGCTTCCCCAGCGCGGCATGACCGAGAGTCTCAACGTTGCCCAGGCGACCACCGCGCTGTGCTTTGAGTGGCTGCGCCGCAATGCCGGCGAGCTCATGGGGGAGGAGTAGCGCATGTCCAAGAAGAACCGCGCCAAGTCCAAGGCCAAGCGCTTTGGCGAGGGCTCGGCCAAGCCGATTGTTTCGGCCGCGACCTATGGCGTGGGTGGCAATGCGTTTGCGCAGGCCATCGCCGATCCGGTCTCGACGGTGCACTCCAATAAGCCCGAGCTGCTGGTGGTCGACGGTTACAACGTGATTCACTGCACGCCGCGCTACGAAAAGCTCGTCTACGACCATTCCGACGATCCGTATTCCAGCGACGTCCACGATATGGCGCGCACTGCACTCATCAACGACGTGGCGGCGTTTGCCCAGGGCCGCTACGAGGCTGTGATTGTGTTTGACGGCGCGGGCAATATCTCCAGCGAGCGCCCCAACCTGCCGGCCCGCGGCGTGCGTATCGAGTTCTCGCCGACGGGCGTCTCTGCCGATACCGTGGTACAGAAGCTCTGCATCGAGGCGCGCGAGGAAGGCCGCGCGTGCTCCGTGGTGTCGAGCGACGGCACGATCCAGGCCGTCGTCATGGGCAAGGGTGTTACGCGCATCTCGAGCCGCATGCTGGTGGACGAGATCAAACAGATCGACAACGACGTGCACGAGGCCGAGGAAGCCCCGCAAATCAAGATGACTCTGGGCAGTCGCCTGAGCCCCGATGCCCTGGCCAAGCTCAAGGCCCTTCGCGGGAGGTAGGTGAGCTGACGGCGCGACGCTGTCTCGCTAACTCCATTCAGCGATGTCGATCATTCTACGGAGGCGCCATGTAAGCGCCTCTTTTAGATATGGCAGCCTTGCCGCGAGCGCGTCGTTTCTGGACAGAATCTCGATTGCCTCGTCAACGAAGCCTTCGAGTTTGTCGCCGTCAAACCAGCTCATGTCCTCGACGAGCAACATTTGTTTGGCGGGGCTTGAATGAAATTGCGCACTGGTAAAACTGTGCTCTCCCGCCCTAAGCTCCTCTAGTGATATGTTGCACCAGAGTGATGAGCCCGAATCGAAGATGGGGGCTGGTCTGCAGACCAGTGAGTTGACGTTTCGCACGAGGCCGAAGTTGCGCCAATGACGATCGTAGTTGGCAATGATGTCATCGCATACGATCATGCGGCCAAGGGCGTCTTTTATATCTGTCGCTCCAAGCTCCTCGCAGTTTGCTACATACCGTTCGTAATCGGTTAGTCGCTCGTCTGCATTTGCATGCTGGTTTACATAGAACGCAGGGACATATTCTTCTTCGTCAGTTAAGAAGACACTGCATGTGCTCAAGGCGGAAGTGCCCGCGCCTTCGAGCGAATAGGGTACATAATCGTAAGTGTTCAGGATGCGACGGTGAAGTGCAGTCGCCACCATCTCGTTATAGGGTTCCTGGTTTAGATGCGCTCCTGCTTTATGCAGAATTCGACGCCCGCCCTCGCATGTCCAGTACTTTTGAAGATTGCCGTCCGACGTGTTATCGGGCTTTGCGGCAGCCGCTTTTCCCTCTGGGGCAAAGGGCGCAATGGACAGTGAGACGTCATCAAAGGCGTTATTGAAGAAGTTAATGTCCTCCCAGGCGAGACCGGAACTTTGGGGCCTTATCCAATACTGGTCGGATAAGGAGAGGCCAAGATTTCGCTGTACGAGTTCATCGGGAACATCGACTGCGGCTTCTGCAAGCAGGGAGGCTAGCCCAATGCGTGCGAGCGGGATACCGCGGCCGCGCCACCAAGTGCGGAAAGAGTCGAGCGATACGGGGCTATTAGGGCCAAATACCCCAATAGGGGCGTGGGCGTAATCGACGTCGGCACCGATGTGGGTGAAGTCTTTTCGCGATGTGTTGTAGACCAGCTGAGCGACTTCATACGTGCGGTTCATGAGGGTGAACGCGATCTCGCTCTTACCGTAGCCGCGGCGGGGACGTCCCCCCGTTTTGGTCACGGAGCGGAGTCGCGTGTCGACGCTGTCTTTGTCGATGAGCCATACGCCAGAAGCCTTGCGGGCCTCAAGTGCTCCGTTTTTTATGAGCTCCTGCACCCTGCGCGGAGTGATGCCGAGTAGCTCGGCGGCTTCCTTGGTGGTAAGCATCGAGAAACCCTTCGTCAGAACGAATAGTTTTATCTATTCCATTGTAATTAAAACTATTCGTTCTGACGAAGGGTTTTGAGATGTGGTCGGTCGAAGGGTCTGTTGCGCCCCGTCCGTAATTCCTTTATTCTTAATTGGCTTCGCGCGAGAGCGCCAAGTGTGCCAGTGTGGCGCAACGGTAGCGCAACTGATTTGTAATCAGTGGGTTGCAGGTTCGATTCCTGTCACTGGCTCCATTAACAAAAACGCAGGTCAGAGGTTATTTTCTCTGACCTGCGTTCTTGTTTTGGGGCTGTTGTGTGCAATGGACTGTGCAATGGCGTGTGCAATAAAACGGGTTTTAGCCTCTAAATTGAATTATTGAAATTCATAGTTCCGTCATTTTACCGGCCATGTTCATCCATTTTGCGAGCGGCTTTATCCAGTTGATCGTTGCTGATCCTCTTGTCTTTTTTACGTCGGACGCGCTGCTCGTGCGCTTTACAGCAATAGCCATTTTTATCGCGCGCATTGTTTCGATCTTTGAACCGATCTTCGTTTGCATCCTCCTGTTTGACGTAGGCCTTCATTGTCTGCTGACGAATCTTGTACGGTCGCCCGCATACGCGACAAGTGTTCCAGGAGAAATGGCTCTCAAGGGTTTCAAGTAGCTGTATCGCCCAGGCTCTTGTCAAGCTTCCGTAAATTAGATTTTGATCGTTTAAATTCCGGTTGACCATTCGACGCAAAGTCTGCTCTTGAATGAAGGCATGAGGTTCAGGATAAGGGTTGATGGCGAGATCAATGAATGTTGCAAGGGCTATCTCTATCGACTCGAATTGATCGCTCACCCAGATCTTAGTCCCCTCCTCCATTTCAAATGTGCCGGGTTTAGCTACTGCCAGCTGTGGCTCGGAGGCATCGATCATTTGAAGTGCCCAACGCAACTGCGAAAATCTATTTTCAAAAATATCTTTGTTCTGAGAGATGCATACCTGATGCAAGACGTAGTCGTATGCACGGTCACCGTAAGCTGCTTTGCCTGTAAATAGAAGCGTGGCTAATTGCATGAATGCCATCGTTGTAACGAGATCGTCCAGCAAAATGACCTGTTCCTTCTTATACCTGATGCCCTCGGTTAAGTTGGCGACCTCGGTTCCCTGTGAGCGGCCCTTATCCTTGAAGCTATTAAATAGGGCGCAATCACGATTCGAGCTGATTTCAGCGCTTCTTTCTGATGCATTCAATGCGTCATACCAAATATCTAGACCATCCTGCTCCGGCTTATCGGAGAAGACGTCGTTTGAGATGAAACGTTTTTCAACGCGTTCAGATTGGTTCGCATATGGAGTGGTTGGAAGTCCATACCTCTCAACAAACTGAATGATTTTCTTTGGATCATTCAGATCTACGTCCAAAAGGGTTCCGGTTGAGAAGCCCGAAGGGATGCCGTAGGCAATCGAATGGGGCTTGCAGATAAGCGCGATTCGTTCTATTCCGAAGATTTCAGCATTTTTTTCCCGGCACGAGGGAAGCGTCCAAGGCATGATTTCCGTCGGCATAGATGCCGGTACTTTGATTGCGGGGCAGTTCATCGTTCTCTCCTTACTATCCGAAAATAATTCAATACCGTTCTATTCACATCTTATATATGACATCCGCCGAGGTAAAGCCTAGTTTATAAATTGCATTCGATATAAACGAAGGGAGTTCAAATGGACGATATGAATGCAAATCAAATGGGTGTGGTGAGGCGCAAGGAGTGGTGCCGCGCGTTGGGTAAAATCCCGCACGCTTACGTAACTGCTCGCGACATCGCAGTACTTCTCCATGTCTGTAAGACGACGGCGATTGAGGTTCTTAAAGCCGCTGGCGGGGTCAAGATTGGTCGAGCCTGGCGTGTCGATAAGGCCGACCTGGTTGAGTACCTGGCATCTCTGGAGAGCAGCAACCATGCCTGCTAAGCCGGTCGCCGCATGCCTCGACGCCGCGCTGCCCGTTGGCGGTACGCGCGGCGTCGCCGCGCACGTCACTGACGCGCGTGGCGCTGCCGAGCGTACCGCCAACGGTGCTGCGCTTGTCGAAAATGCTGGCTTAACGACCAAGATGGACTCTATGAACGGTGCCGATACCCC
>CABUTL010000062.1 GCA_902494375.1 uncultured Collinsella sp. | reverse complement strand
GCTACATGCGGCTTGTGGTCGTTGAGGTCACTGTGCTCAACGGCAAAACGCTTGAGGGCGAGGATGTTCATGGGGTCATCGACCATGCCACGGCGACAGTGCATCTCGCAGGGATGCTCGCACACCAGACCGCAGACGAGCGGTAGCGGGTTGTTCTTGCGGATGACCTTGACGGCGTCGGCATAACGGCCTGCCTCGACGAGCGAGATGTAACCAGGAATGTCGACGTGCGCCGGGCAGCCCGAGACACACGGGACGCGAGCCTCACGGTCAAAGCCGCAGGAGTGCTCACGAATGTGGTGGTCAAAATCGTCGCGAAAACCGCGGATAGCAGTAAGCGCCATGGCGCCGGCCTCGTAGCCGATGGCGCAGTCGCTCGAAAGATAGATGGTACGGGCGGTGCGCTCGATCAGGTTGAGCGTGGATTCATCAGCGCGGCCCTCGAGCACATCGGCGAGCAGATCACTCAGCGCGCTCAGGCCCACGCGGCAGGGCGTACACTTGCCGCAGCTCTGTGTCGAGCACAGGTTGACGAGCGCCGCCGTAAACTCGACGGGACACGGGGCGAGCGAGCTCACCGCCAGACGACGTCCGAGCGCATCGTGCAGGTCGTCCATGACGGCCTGAGCGTGGCTGCGTTCCATTACATGCAGTCGAGCCATAAGATCCCCTCTCACATGGCAGCCCGGAGGCGAGGCCGGGCGAAATTGCTACACGCACAACACTGACCTAAAAAGTTGTTAGGTCTCCACGCAGTTCGGCAGGCGGCATGAAATGTCACCCTCAGCGGTGAAATAGAACATTACCGCAGATAAATGCCATATTTTGTAAAACGCGTTACCAAATGACAATGCCCCGCCCACGCAATCACGTGGACGGGGCATTGCTCCAGGTATGCGGTCAGCGACCCTGTTGCTTTTACTTAAGCTCGGGCCAGTAACCCTTGTTGGCCTCGATCATGTCGTCGAGAACCTCCTTGGCGACCTTCATCGACGGCACGGTCTTGTTGAGCGTAAAGGCCTTAAGCGCCTTCTCGTACGAGCCCTCGATCGTAGCCTCGACAATGAGCTTCTCGGAGTTCAGCTGCTGCATCATGAGGCCCTGCTGGAACAGCGGAATGTTGTCGCGACTGATGACCTCGGGGCCGTTCTTGCCAATGTAGGCAGGCAGCTCGACCATAGCGTCGTAGGGCATGTTGGGGATGGCGCCCTTGTTCTCGCAAATGACCAGGAAACGCTGCTTGGTGTCGTTCTTCAGAGCGATGGCCAGGTCGGCAATCCAGTCGCCGTGGCTACCCGCATAGAACGTGCTCTCGTCGATCTCGCCCGTCTTCTCGTAGTGATCGATACCATCAAAGAGGTTCTTCTCACGCGTCTCCTCAACCTCGTTAGCACGGGTGCGCTCGGGGTTGGAATGCTCGACGAACTCCTTCTGCTGCAGGTAGTAGTTCAGATACGTGTTGGGCAGGTACTCCGGGAAGCACTCCATGATCTCGTACTCGCCCTTCCAGACGTAGTACCAGCTGCCCTTGGTGTGGCGGTTCTGCTCAGGGTGCTCGTCGGTAGCCTCCTCGGGCTTCTTTGCCATGAGCGAGCCCATGCCCTTGAGGTAAGAATCGGGCAGCAGAATCTCATGCTCCTTGATGTACTCGCGCAGCTGCGGCAGGACCTCCTCGCCCTTGTGGCGGATCGAGGTGAACCAACCAAAGTGGTTGAGGCCAAAGTAATCGTACTCGACATCCTTCTTGTCGATATCGAGCGCGGCGCAAACCACGTCGATGATTGCGATCGGCATGTCGCAGATGTTGATGATGCGAGCGTTGGGACGCAGCACGCGGCAGCCCTCGGAGACGATGGCGGCAGGGTTGGAGTAGTTGAGAATCCAGTAGTCCTTCTTGGCGTACTTCTCAACGTCATCGATCAGCTCGACCATGGGGAAGATAGTGCGCATGCCATAGGCAAGGCCGCCGCAACCGCAGGTCTCCTGACCCACGCAGCCGTGACGCAGCGGAATCTTCTCGTCCTGCTCGCGCATGGCGTAGCCGCCCACGCGCATCTGGGCAAACACGAAGCTGGCGTCGGTAAAAGCCGTCTTTTTGTCGGTGGTCACCGTGAGCTTGATGTCCAGGCCGAGGTCCTCGTGCAAAATCCAGTCCACGAGCACGCCGATCTTGCGCTGGCGCTCCTCGTTGATGTCGTACAGACGAATCTCGTCAACGTCGAGCTCGTCCTTGCGCAGGGCGATGGACTTGACGATGCCGGGGGTAAAGGTGGATCCGCCACCACACAGAGTAATGATCATTGTTTACTGCTCCTTCTCAATTGCGTTCTCGACCTTGTCGCGCATCTCGGCGACCTTCATGCCAAAGATGATCTGGATATTGTTACCGTTGCGGTTGATGCCGCTGTTGGGCACGTGGTTGATGAGGTTCTCATCAATGAGGTCCGGGTTCTTAACGTTCACGCGGAGACGCGTAAAGCAGTTCTCGAGCTCCTCGATGTTGTCCTTGCCGCCAAGACCTGCGACCAGGTCGGCAATGCCTGCATCGACGCCCTCTGCGGGAGCCGCGGCAACAGCGCCCTGCTTCACCGCGACAGACGCGGCGGCCTCGCCCTCGGCAACGGACTCGGCGAGCTCGGACTCCTCCTCGCGACCAGGCGTGTGGAGCTTGAGCTTCTTAATGAGGAAGCTAAAGAGGAAGAAGTACAGAGCGGCGTTGACGACTCCAAGCACCAGCATAACCGGCCAGTTGGTCTTATCGACACCAAGAACCAGGTTGGAGACCACGATGTTGATGATGCCGCCTGCAGTCGAAGCGGGCACGGAGAGGACCTTGAGCAGAACCAGGAAGATGCCGGAAAGAACCGAGTGAACGACGAAGAGCACGGGAGCGGCAAAGACAAAGAGGAAGTCCATGGGCTCGGTCACGCAGGAGAGCACGGCGGTGATGATCAGCGGGATGATAACGGCCTTGGTCTTATCCTTGTTCCCCTTGTAAGCGGTGACGATAAAGGCGAGACCGATACCGATGTAGGGCCACAGGTTGTTGAAGGTATAGCTGTTGAAGTAGGTGCTATCGGAGAAGGGCTGGCCCGTCATTGCCATCTCGGCAACACGGATGGGATAGGCGCCGGCGATAACCTGATCACCCAGCGTCAGGGTGCCACCCACATCGGAGAACTGGAACGGGGTGTAGATGAGGTGGTGCAGACCGGTGGGAACGAGCAGCTTGTTGAGCATGCCGTAGATAAACAGACCGATGTTGCCCGACTCCTTAATGATGCCGGCAACGGAGGAGATGGCACCCTGAACCGGAGGCCAAACGATGCAGAAGCCAGCGCCCATGATCCAGGAAATGATGATCATGATCAGGAACGGGAAGCGAACGCCCGAGAACATCGAAAGGGCAATGGGGAACTGCTTGTTCGAGTACTTGTTGAACACGGCACCGGTGATGCAACCAAGAATGATGCCGCCGAACACGCCGGTATCGAGCACCTGAATGCCCATAACGGTGGCCTGGCCGGTTCCGGTAAGGCCAAGCATGCCGCTCGCATCGGCAAGAGAGCCGGTGGCGTTGAGCACGATGTTGTTAGCCTGCAGGAACAGGAAGAACGACATCAGGGCGATCAGCGAAGCATGGCCCTTGTTCTTCTTTGCCATGGCGCCGGCGATGCCCACGCAGAACAGAATCGAGAGGTTGTTGATGATAAACATCAGCGACTGATAGACAACGGCGCCCACAAGCTGGAACGGACCGGAGCCCAGTACGGGGATCAAGGCGCAAATGGTCTTGTTGGTCAGAATGATGCCCACGATGAGCAGGATGCCGGCAACCGAGAGATACATCATCGGCTGAACGATTGACTTCGCGAACACCTCCAACGGCGCTTTGAGGTTAACTTTCTTTTTTGCGGCCATAGCGGTACTCCCCTTCCTTTTCCGCAAATTGAGACAGATGTGCCCTGGACAAGACCGTAAGCCCTGCCTTATATCAATCGATGTGTGGGCACGTTATGCCTAGAGACCAGGTTCTCCAAGCAGGTTAACAATGTGATACGCGAGATAACTCTTCTCGGCATCGGTAACGACAACGTTATAGGTAGACGACAAGTGGGCGGCTATGGCGTCCGCGCACGAGAATGCGCACGGATACGCCGTTTCATCGATTCGGAACAGCGCGTCGCCGTTGATTTGCCCTGCCGCGGGATCGAGCGCTCGCTGTGCGAAAAACTGCAGGTGACGAACGAAACGTTCGTAAGGCAGCGAGGTGTCATCGAGGGTCGTAGCATAGCGCTCGGAAACAATCGCGAGCACGTCGCGAACAAGCTGGACCGAAACGATCAGACGATCGGAGCGTTGCGGCATGGTGGCGTTGACGATATGCAAGGTAATGAAACCCTGCTCTTCCTCGCTCATCTCAATGCCCAGATAGTCCTTGATGATCTGAAGGGCACGGCCCGCAAGCGCGTACTCCTTGCGATAGAACTGCTGGATCTCGAGCAGCAACGGATTCTCACAGGGGACGCCCTTGCGCTCGCGCTCCAAAGCAAGGCTGATATGGTCTGCGAGAGCAATGAGAATCTTGTCGTTGATATCGACATTGAGCTCTCGACGAAGCATCTGAACGATGTCCTCGGAAATCACGAGGTTGACGGTGGGGATGGACTCCAAAAGATGTGCCAAGCGGTCAATCGTACGCGAATCCTGAGAAGTTCCCTCCTGCAACGCGTAGGTCTTTTCGACCGACGTCTCATCGATGGCATCGCCGGCATGGCGACCAAAGCAGAGGCCTCGACCGATGACGATGAGCTCGGAGCCATCGTCCGAAGTGACCATTGCGACGTTGTTGTTAAAAACTCGCTTGATAACCACGGTACCCACCACAAGAATTTACTCGGAAAGCCAGACGACAGGCTCTTTAACAGCAACAGGGCCGGAAGCATGCTCACGAAGAGTCGAGTTCTCCGAACGCTCGCACACGATAACGAAGACCGTGGGATCAAAGCCGGCAGCGCGGACCGCGTCGAAATCGACCTCGACGAGGGGCTGGCCCGCGTCGACATGGTCACCCTGGGCAACAAGCGCATGGAAGCCCTTGCCCTCAAGTTTAACAGTGTCGATTCCGATATGCAGCATCACCTGAGCAGAGCTGTCGTCGGACATGATGCCCAGCGCGTGCTCAGTCGGAAACAGCGCCGCGACGGTGCCGGAAACAGGAGCGCACACCGTTCCCTCTTGGGGAACCACGGCAACGCCATCGCCCACTGCACGGCTGCTAAAAGCGGGGTCATTGGTATTTTCTAGATGAACAAGCTCGCCGGAAACGGGAGCGAGGATTTCGAACTCGGAAGCCGCAGTCGTCTGCTTATCCGAGCCACCCATTAGGCGAGAAAAGAAACCCATGGTGACATGTCCCTTCATAAATATAGCCCAACCAAAATCAATCGAATGCGCCCATTGAGACGCTCGCGATCAAAGACTTTGGTTAGGCCCACGTCCGAGGGGACTCGGTAACCTTCCGCATTTCTTTTACGGGGGTTATTGTAGACAAGCCCAAAGCCGGAACAATCATTATGACCGGCGAACGGTATTTTTTCTCCGATAAACGGTATTTATGCGGTACTTAGGGACGTTCCTTTTCTGCCGGCACTCGGGGACACTCCTCACTCTGGTGCATTGGGGACAGGTTTGTTTGCACCAGGTTGGTGCAGATTAACCTGGTCCCATTGCACCAATCTCACTTGCGCTAGATGAAGAGCTCGCATTCCTTCCGCGCGACGCAAACCTTGCTCAGCATCTGGGAAACAGCGGATAGTTTGTTGGAATCAAGCTTGCGAGCACCTCGCGGACATACGGCGATGCAGCGCATGCAGGAGATGCACGCCTCGCCAGCTGCTCGTTTGGGGTCACTCTTGTCGATAGCGCAAACGGGGCACGCCGCGGCGCATGCACCGCAGGAGACACAATCCCCTGTTGCCTCGGGTGCCATGCGGTGACCTCCGGCTTGTTTATAAGGACGATTGCCGGGGATAGAGGGCCCGGACGCATCCTCAGCCAACAGCTTTTGCTGAATTTGCTGCGCAAACTCTGCGAGCTGCGCCGCATCCTGCGCATCCGGACGACCGGCAGCAAACTGTCGCGCGATGGAATGTTCTGCAATGGCTGCAACTGCCGCGATCACCCGGAATCCCGCATGCTTCGCAACGTCCTCCAGCTCTACGAGCGTGTCCTCAAACGCGCGGTTTCCGTATACGCAAACCAAAACAGCCCGAGCCCCGTTGCCGCGCACCATGCCCAACCGGTCAGCCACCACAGCCGGGATTCTACCGGCATACGCCGGCACAGAGATTACGGCCACGTCGTCCTCGGTCATCGAGACAGCGCTGAAATCTAGCCCGCTAACGGTCAGATCGACGGTAACGGTATTCTTGTCCAGTGCCCCGGCCACAAGGCCAGACACCTTCTGCGTTCCACCCGTCGGACTAAACACAATTTCGAATACGCTCATCGAGGCACCCTCCCCTACGCCTGGCAACGCGTCAAGCCGCTTTCACATCCAGCCAGAGTATACGGCACGTGGGGTCCCCGTTTTGATGCACCAAGCACCCCAATGCACCCACCCTACGCTGTCTGCCTCTTCGTTTTGTATAAATTACGGTACAGATTGTATATATTTACGGGATACCGCCGTGTTCTCCCGAGGTACCCCATCCTGGCCCGTGCAAAAAACGGAGTATTCTGCAACGTGACCGCGCCAGCAATACCCCGAGCGGGCAAACCTTTAGGGCGCTGCGTCATTTTGGGTTCCGACATGGCGAGAATGACGCGCCCCTGCTCCGGAAAACGACGAAATCTGACTCAGAACGCTCACTAGGGATATCCGAAAGCCACCGTTGGCGACGTCAAATCATATGCAGACAACTCGAACTGCAGAATACTCCAAAAAATGCACGGCGCACCCCATGGGACCCATTGCCGCATGGTAGGAAACAGGCCCACGGCATCCTCTAGATGCATTCCCGAGGAAATCACATTTGAACTAGCGATCGGATATGGCAAACAAAAAGGGCCCCGAGCGTAGTTGCTCGGGGCCCTTGGTTCACCTCGCTCTAGCGGGCGATGCGTGTGTTATTTACGCTTGCCGCCGCCGTCGCCGGGGCG
>CABUTL010000061.1 GCA_902494375.1 uncultured Collinsella sp. | reverse complement strand
GCCCTCGATGAGGATCTCGCCCGAGTCGATGGTTTCCAGGCGGTTGATGGTGCGGCACATGGTCGACTTGCCCGAGCCCGAGGGGCCGATCACAACGACGACTTCGCCGCGGTCGACCGAGAGATTGATGTCGTTGAGGACGTGCAGGTCGCCATAGTGCTTATCGACGTGCCTGAGCTCGATCAGCGGCTGATTGCCGGTGGAAGAGGTGCTCTGTGCCATGGTGCTCGGCTCCTTATGACTCGAAATGGTAAAGCGTTAGCGGATGATGGTCGCGCCGGTCTTGTGCGAAACGTAGACAGCGGCCTTGTTAATCGCGACGTTGATGAGGATGTAGATAACCGCGATTACCAGGTAGACCGACACGAGAGCGTCGTAGTTGGTAATGAGCACGCGGGCGTTTTGCATGAGGTCGGGATAGCTCACAACGTAGGCGACGGTGGTGTCTTTGACTACGACCACAAGCTGCGAAATCAACGACGGAATGATAAACCGAATCGCCTGGGGCAATACGATTTTAAAGGTGATTTTAGCCTTGGAGAGACCGAGCGCCTGGGCGGCCTCAACCTGCCCGCGCGGCACGGCGTTGACGCCGGCGCGGAAAATCTCGGCAAGTACGCCGGCTGCAGCGAGCGCGACAGGAAGCGTGAGCATCCAAAACGACGGCAGTGCGATCTTGTACTGGGGCAGCACCAAAAAGAAGAAGTAGATGAACAGCAGGCTCGGCACGCCGCGGAAGAAGTCGGTGAGCACGCGGCAGACCAACTGCAGCGGCTTAATGTCGCTGGTGCGGCCGAGCATAAGGGCCAGGCCCAGCACCAGCGCGATGGCGCCGGCGGTGAGCGCGACTTTAACGGTGCCCTCAAAGCCGGCAAGCAGGAACTTCCAGGTGGTGAGGTGCGTAAAGAAATACCAATAGTGGACCGAAAGCTGGCCGGTCACATAAAAGCGCTGCAACACGAGGACGACGAGCGCGGCGACGGCAACAAGCGAGATGGCGGTGCCGATGCGAATCTTGGCGCGCATCTTGGGGCCGGGAGCCTCGTAGAGCGCATCGCGCATGGTAAGTGCAGGGGAGGAATGCTTGCTCATCGGAGGATCCTCACCTTCTTATCGATGTAGTTGCCAATGTGGCTCACCACAAAGGCCGTGCCCAGGTAGCCGAGCGCCGAGATAAAGAACGCGGCGACGCCGCCGAGCGAGCGGGTATTGATGTAGCTCACCACGCCGGTGAGCTCCTGCGGTTTAAGCGGCACCTGGCTGCCCAAGGCGGTAGTGAGCATGACGGCGATAAAGAGGTTGGTCATGGGCAGCACGCTCGAACGCAGCGCCTGTGGAATCACGATCTTGGCGAGGATACGGTTAAAGCTCATGCCGAGCGAACGGGCGGCTTCGACCTGGCCGACGCCGACGGTGTTGATGCCGCTCATAAAGTTCTCGGAGCCAAAGGCCGAGCCCAAAAGGACCGTGGCGACGATAACGCAGGTGCGGTAGGGCAGAACGACCTTGAGCGGCGGCAGCGCATAGACGACGATGATGAGCAGTGCGATGCCGGGGATGTTACGGAAGACCTGGACATACAGGTCGCCAAAGACGCGCAGCGGCTTGAGCGGCGACACGCGCATCACGGTGACGGCGACGGCCAGCACCATGGCGATGACAAACGACTCAAGCGTCATGCCCCAGGTTGCTAGCAGCGCGTCGATATAGTTCTGGCCATAGAGCGACCAGAGCTCGGAGAGACTCATGCGGACCTCCCGCCGATAAGGAAAGGGGCTCCCGCGTGTACGGAAGCCCCGACAACTCAGTGAGGAAACAGTTTACCGCAATAAAGCGCATCATGCGTTTCCGTATGGTTTCGTTGCGGTCGTTACCAGGCTCGCTGCCTAGGCGCCGATCTCGGGCAGCTCGGGAACATTGGTGTCGCCCGTACGGTCGCCGATACAGATCTGCCACAGCTCGGTCCAGGTGCCATCGTCCTCGATCTTCTTAAGGAAGTCGTTGACAAAGGCGACGCCGTCGGAATCGAGCGGCAGGCCGATGCCGTAGGGCTCTTTGCTGCCGAAGGGCTTGCCGGCGATCTTGTACTTACCGGGCTCGCGGACCAGGGCGCTCTGCTGCATGTTGTTATCGATGACATAGGCGTCAACGCGGCCCTGCTGGAGTGCCTGGCGGGCCTCCTCGTCGGTCTTGAACTCCTGCTGGCTGGCCTTGGGAGCGAACTCCTCCAGGATGGCGGGGCCGTTGGAGCCAGACTGGACGGCGACGTTCTTGTCGGCCAGGTCGTCGACGCTCTTGATGTCGTCGTTATCGGCGAGCACCAGGATAGCCTGCTGGGTGTAGTAGTAGGGACCGGCAAAGGAGACGAGCTTCTTGCGCTCGTCAGTGATGGTGTAGGTGGCAAAGACAGCGTCGACCTGGCCATTCTGCAGGACAGACTCACGGGTGTCGGAGGTCACCTGGGTGATCTCGACCTTGTTCTCGCCCAGGATGTAGTTGGACAGGAGCTGCGCGATACCGGCATCGAAGCCACGGGTCTGACCGTCTTTCTCGTTGAGGAGGGAGAAGAGCGTGGAAGTCTGAACGCCACCGATCTTAAAGACGCCGGCGTTCTTGACGGCCGTGGCCCAGGTGCTGGCGGCGATGGCGTCGTCATCGGCCTTGGGGCCGTTGTCGACGAGCTTGTCGAATGCCTTGGCGTCGAGCGTGGTGGAAGCCTCGGTATCCTCGGAGCTCTTGGAGGAGCCGGCGGCTGAACCCTTGTCGGCCTCGGCGCTGGTGTCGGAGCAGCCGGCAAGACCAAGGCCGGCGACGGTTGCGAAGGTGGCGGCAACGAAGCCGCGGCGGTCGAGAACGACCTGCTGGGAGAGGTTCTTGCTCATGGTAGAACACCTTTCTCAATAAAATCCCTAGCGGTTGAGTAGAGTTATACCCTATCGCGCTCAAATGGGTCAACACGAAATAACTCAGAAACATACTTGTCTTATGGGTTATTCTACCTACCAAAAAGGGACAGGCACCTTCGTGGCGGTTCTGGCCGGTGCAGCGGCATGCCTTGCTGCTTTGTCTCAATCTGTAACATCTGCAGCCGTTTTTGCCGAGTAACTGTTACAGATTGAGATTTTCTCTTCAGGGGAATTCGAATGTCTCGATCTGTAACATCTGGACGGCTAAAAGGTCTCTATCTGTTACAGATTGAGACAAAGGTCAGGGACTAAGACGTCTTATCTCGATCTGTAACAGTTAGACGGAAATTCGGACCCTAGATGTTACAGATTGAGATAATCGCGTCGCGAAAATAAAAACCTCCGCAGGGGCGCTTCCCTTGCGGAGGTTTTCTTACTCGTTGAGTAGCCTTACCGCTTCGGCGGCAATGTTCTCGACCGTCATGCCGTTCTGCGCGAGCAGTTCGTTGGGGTCGTAGCGGTCGGGGAAGCCCTTGGCGATGCCGAAGGTGCGCGTGCGCACGGGCGTGCAGGCCAGGTAGCACGCCACGCGCTCGCCCCAGCCGCCGTCCAAGATGCCGTCCTCGAGGGTGACGACAACGCGATGCTCGGCGGCAAGACTGTCGAGGAACTCGCGGTCGAGCTCGGTTGCAAAGCGCGGGTTGACGAGCGTGGCCTCGATGCCGTACTCGGCGGTCAGACGGTTTGCCACGCGCTCGCCCAGCTCAAAGAAATCGCCGAGCGCGAGCACTGCTACGTCGCGACCCTGGCGCACCACGTTGTAGCGAACGGCGCTGTAGTCGGTGTCTTCGGCAGGCGCAAGGTCGGGACGGCTCACCAGGCCAATACCAGGCACACGAATCGCCACGGGATGCTCGCGGTGGTCGAGCGACCAGCTCAGCATGGACAGATATTCCTCCATGCAGGCCGGCGCCAAGTAGTGCATGTTGGGAAGACCGCCCAGCATGGAAATATCAAAGAACGAAAGGTGCGTCTCGGACGTGGTGCCAAAGATCGACGCACCAAACACCAAAATGGTTGCCGGGGCGTCGTTGAGGCACAGGTCGTGCCACAGCTCGTCGTAGGCGCGCTGCAAAAACGTGCCGTACACACCAAAGACTGGCTTGGCGCCCGAGCGCGCAAGCGCGGTGGCAAAGGTCACGGCGTGCTCCTCGGCAATGCCCACATCGACGAACTGTTTGCCGGCGGCAGCGCGAAGCTCGGGTGTAAAGCCCATGATGTAGGGTGTGGCGGCCGTGATGCCCACGACCTGCGGATCGCGCTCGATGGCTGCGCTGAGCGCCTCGCCCGTAATGTCGGCGTAGGTGCGCGGCGCAGGCTCGCTCGGATGGCCAGGGCAGAGCTTGCGCCCGGTCGCCATGTCAAACGGACCCACGTGGTGCCAGCGCTCGGGGTCGTTTTGGGCTGGCTCAAAGCCCTTGCCCTTGGCGGTGGAGACGTGCAGCACGATGGGATGATCGATATTGCGCAGTTCCTGCAGCGCGTCGACCAGGGCCAACACGTCGTTGCCGGCGTCCAAATAACGGTAGTCGAGTCCCATCGCGCGGAAAACGTTGCGCTCACAGGTGCCGTTGCTGGTGCGCAGCTCGGCCAGATTGCGATAGAGGCCACCGTGGTTCTCGGCGATGGACTGGTCGTTATCGTTGACGATGATGATCAGGTTGCTGTCGAGTTCGGCGGCATTGTTGAAGCCCTCAAACGCCAAGCCGCCCGAAAGCGAGCCGTCGCCAATGATGGTGATGACGTTGTAGCTGTCGCCCGCCAGATCGCGGGCGTGTGCCAAGCCGCAGCCCAGGCTCACCGATGTGGAGGTGTGGCCCATGGCGAACAGGTCGTGCTCGGACTCGTCGGGATTGGCAAAGCCAGAAGCCTCGCCAAAACGTTCCGGATCGATATAGGTATACGCGCGCCCGGTCAGCGCCTTGTGGGCGTAGGTCTGGTGCGAAACGTCAAAGACAATCTTGTCGATAGGGGAGTTAAACACGCGATGAAGCGCAACCGTAAGCTCAACGACGCCCAGGTTGGGGGCAACGTGTCCGCCGACAGCGGCGGAGCTTTCGAGGATGGCGTGGCGAATCTCGCCGCAGAGCAGCGGAAGCTCGGCGCGGTCGAGAGCCTTGACGTCCTCGGGCGTTGTCGTTTGCGTAAGCAGCATCGTTGTGGGTTACTCCATGCGAATCGAGCGCCGGCGCTCCCTCGGCCGACACAATTGCACAAGACAGTCTCGCACATTTTGGCGTTTGATATGTGACGGCGGCGCGGTAATTCGACAACTGGTGGGGCAAAACGTTTTGTCCGATGCCATACTGATAGATTCGATGATGATTTTTTCAATACGTGCAGGCCGTGGCTTGCCGCCGTGAGCCGCTGGAAGGAGGCAGCATGTCCGATGCCGTTCGTGCCGAGAAAATCGCGCACGAGGTCGACGATGCCGCCCGCCAGCTCGCCCAGGCGGGCCGTCTGGACCTGACGCGCGAGTTTATCCAGCATGGTGACGTAACGGTCTATGCACATGTGACCTCGGTGGCACGGGCAAGTCTGTCCTTTGCCGAGCGCCTGGGCCGCGTCGGTGTCTCTGTCGACCGCGCCTCGTTGCTGCGCGGAGCCTTGTTACACGATTACTTTCTCTATGACTGGCACGATCCCGACCCAAGCCATCGGCTGCATGGCTTTCGCCATCCGTTTTTTGCCCTGGCGCGAGCCGAAGAGGATTTTGAGCTGACGCCGCGCGAGCGGAATATCATCGCGCGCCATATGTTTCCGCTGGTACCGGTGCCGCCGACGTGTCGCGAGGCATGGATTGTGTGTCTGGCGGATAAATGGTGCGCGCTGCGCGAGACGGTCGCCGGACGTCTGCCGCGCAAGGACGAGGCGGACGATGGTATGAGCAGCGAATCGAGTGAGAAGAGGAGAGGGTAGACGGTGGGGACCGCGATCGACATGGCATTTGACGGCGCGACGCTTGCCGCCTGCCCGCTCTCGGCACTGGTGCTCTCGTTTGCCTTTTACGGGTTTTGCGGTTGGGCATGGGAGTCGACGGTATGCGCCATGCTCAACCACGGATGCTTTGCCAACAGCGGCTTTTTGCTGGGACCGTGTTGCCCCATCTATGGCGCGGGCGGCATTGCCTGCTGGCTGCTGTTGCGCGGAATTCCGGATGCCTCGAGCCAGTTTGTCGCTGCAGCGCTCGTATGCAGCGTGATTGAGTACAGCGTGGGCGTGCTGTTGGAAAAAACAACGGGCGCTCGCTTTTGGGACTATTCGCACCTGCCGTTTAACCTGCACGGACGCATCTGTCTGTACTGGGCATGCGCGTTTGGCTTGGGTGCGTTGTGCATTTGCCGTTTAGTGGAGCCGGCATTGCTGGGGCTGCTTGGCTATCTGCCAGTGCTGATTGTGCGGCTGTCCGCCTTTATCGTCGCGGTTGCGATGATAGTCGACGCGGCATGCTCTTTGGCCAGTTGGCGGCGTCTGTCTGATCAGCTGGAGCGCGTCCGGGCCGACCTTGCCGACCGCATTAATGAGTCGCTTGCCGATGCCTCGGACTCAATGCTCGAACGTATTCCCGATTCTACGATTGACTCGGTAGCACAGACGCACATCCGTAGCCGTGCCGTTAACGCGTGGCTGGCCGAGCTGGGTGACGCCGCGCTCGATGCCCTGCGCGAGAAGGCTTCGATGCCGACGTTTATCGCGGATGGTGCTCGCGGCCTGGCGCTCGCTGCCCGCCGCGTGGCCGATGCCGCGCCGAACATGCCGCGTCCGTCGCTCAGTCGTCGCCTTGCCGGCAAGCGCATGAGCCGTCCGGTGCCAAGCGTGTCGCTCAGCCGCCGCGACCTACGCTTCTTTAACGCCTTCCCGCGTCTGCGCATCAATCGCTACGAAGGTGTCATTCGAGCAACTAATCTCCGCGACCGAGCCCGCGAGCTGTTCCGCCACTAGCCGGGACGGGCGCGCTCACGGCTTCCTTGCTCGCGTATTTCCCGTCCGTTTCGCGTCCGTTGCCGCGCCGTTTCCAAGATTGCGGCACCGTTTCCATTCGACAACGCAGCGTTTAACAACGCCGTATCTGGTCTACACCAGTTGCCCCTCGGCCGCATTATGGGCGCCGACAACGTTCATGCGACCAAGGGAGAGCGAATGTACGATACGGGATCGACAACGTTTATGCTCATCTGCACCATGCTCGTGTTTTTAATGACACCGGGTCTGGCGTTTTTCTATGGCGGCCTGTCCAGGCGCAAAAATGTCATCAACACCATGCTTATGTGCTTTGGCGCCATTGGCCTGGTTGGTGTGCTGTGGATTGTTGCCGCCTGGTCTCTGGCCTATGGCGGCGACGGTT
>CABUTL010000060.1 GCA_902494375.1 uncultured Collinsella sp. | reverse complement strand
CCAAGCCGATAGCAATCTTGCAGATCGCGTCCTTAATACTGCTGCGGGTGAGCCGCTTCATCGAAAGGGCCACGCGAAGCCTCTCTATGTTGCCGTAATCGGGTGTCTTGTCGGAGTGTTGGCGACCGGAGGGGTCGCCTACGCAGTTATCAATTCCAGCTATTTTGCCTCAGCCTGGGGAAACCACGGCAACGGGGATTCCATTACCTGGACCAACGGCGGCTCATCGGGGACTCAATATACCTACACCAGAGAGTTCGGTGACGGCATCGCGCCCCAAAGCCTGGAGGGCACAGTCCAGAAGGTTGATCTGTCCGTCGAGGGTAATGGCTATACGCTCGATATCCATGAGATGGCTATTGACCAAAACGGCTGCGGAGCCGTGACGTTTACGTTGTCCAATCCAAATGGCGTTAACTACTACAAGCCGGCAGCAGAGACAGGCGAACTTGTTCTCTATGGTGAAGAAGAACAAGGCATCGGTACGCCCAGCATGAACTTCGGCGAGGAATGGGCTGACACACGCTGCACAATTGATAAAGACACATCAAGCGACACGGTCATTAACGGCACGATGTACTTTGCATCTTGGAATCGCGATCGAGATTTACGACGCGCTGTCACTTGGAATATCTCCTGGACAGAGGGCGAAGGCGAGGATGCGAAGCCGTTCGAGGCATCGACGCCCGAGTTTAGCGTCGGAGCGTACGTCGATACAAAGGAACTCCGCTCCGATGACTCGCCTCTCGAGATCAGCCCGTTTTCCATCCAGACGCACATCGATGATCTGGGCATTGACGCAGTCACGAAAAAGTTGACCGTTACCTACAAGGATGGATCGGAGCAGATTATCGAAGATGATACTGCGGGCGCGTACAATTTCTATGTCTCGCTGACGCGCAATAGCGGAGAGAACATCTCGGTGCCGACAAAACTGATCAATGTCGATCAAGTGGTCTCGGTAACCCTTGAGGGCACGAGGTACACATCAACAGGAGAGACCGAAACAGAAATACCCTTTACCATCGTCTATTCGTAAGGTCTAGGCCGCTTCCCAAGAGGGAAAGCGGCCTCTTTTGAGTTAAATTGGCGGTTAAAGGAGCGATATTCGTCTGAATTTTGGAAGTATGCGGCAAGATTTTGATGGGTCGCCCGACCCTGGAATCCGCCCCTGCGCACAGAAGGGGATTCCTTTTGTGTAGGGTTTGCGGAAATATGCCAATTTTGGGATACGCCCGGCGGCGTGGTCTGTTGACGGCACAGCTAACGCCACGTATCCTATCGAACTGCGTGTTTCGTAGGGGGATGCTGACCCCTCGATTCAAGCCGTTGCACTTTACAGAAAGCTGGAATCATTCGAGAAGGAGTACGCTTTGCCTACTATTAACCAGCTGGTTCGCCAGGGCCGTCGTTCCGTGCCCAAGAAGTCCAAGAACGCTGCTCTGCAGCACAACTCCCAGAAGCGCGGCGTGTGCACCCGCGTCTTCACCACGAGCCCCAAGAAGCCGAACTCGGCTCTTCGTAAGGTTGCCCGTGTTCGCCTCGTCAACGGCATCGAAGTTACCGCTTACATCCCGGGTGAGGGCCACAACCTGCAGGAGCACTCCATCGTGCTCGTCCGCGGCGGTCGTGTCCGTGACCTCCCTGGTGTCCGTTATCACGTCATCCGTGGCGCCTACGACGCTGCTCCGGTCCAGAACCGTATGCAGGCCCGTTCCAAGTACGGTGCTAAGCGCCCCAAGGCTAAATAAGCCAGATAACGTTTTGATACTTTCGCCGTGTGCCGCCTAAGCGCCGCACGGTAGACACTTAAGGAGATTTCACATGCCGCGTCGTGCAGCAGCTAATCGTCGTGAGGTTCAGCCTGACGCCGTTTACAACAACCGCCTGGTGACTCAGCTCATCAACAAGGTCCTTCTTGACGGCAAGAAGGCCACCGCTGAGCGCATCGTTTACACCGCTTTCGAGATCGTTGCCGAGAAGTCCGAGGGTGGCGACGCTCTCGCTACCTTCAAGAAGGCTATGGACAACGTCAAGCCCACGCTCGAGGTTAAGCCCAAGCGTGTCGGTGGCGCTACCTATCAGGTCCCGATGGAGGTCAACTCCCGTCGTTCCACCGCTCTGGGTATCCGCTGGATCGTCAACTTCTCCCGCGCTCGCAAGGAGAAGACCATGGCCGAGCGTCTCGCCAACGAGATCCTCGACGCTTCCAACGGCCTGGGCGCTTCCGTCAAGAAGCGTGAGGACGTCTTCAAGATGGCCGAGGCCAACCGCGCGTTCTCTCACTATCGTTGGTAAGTTAAGGTAAGGAACTAACATGGCTAAGCCTAAGTACAAGCTTTCCGATACCCGTAACATCGGCATCATGGCCCACATCGATGCCGGTAAGACCACCACGACCGAGCGTATTCTTTACTACACCGGTAAGACCCACAAGATCGGTGAGGTCCATGAGGGCGCTGCCACCATGGACTGGATGGTTCAGGAGCAGGAGCGCGGCGTAACCATTACCTCCGCTGCTACCACGTGCTTCTGGAACAAGGACGGTAAGGACTACCGCATCCAGATCATCGACACCCCGGGCCACGTTGACTTCACCGCCGAGGTCGAGCGCTGCCTGCGCGTCCTCGATGGCGCTGTCGCCGTCTTCGACGCCGTTGCCGGCGTTCAGCCCCAGTCTGAGACCGTTTGGCGTCAGGCTTCTACCTTCAACGTCCCCCGCATCGCCTTCATCAACAAGTATGACCGCGTGGGCGCTGACTTCTTCAACGCTATCGAGACCATGAAGGATCGTCTCGATGCTAACGCCGTGGCCGCTCAGGTCCCGATGGGCGCCGAGGACAACTTCTGGGGCGTCATCGACCTGGTCACCATGACTGCATGGGACTTCAAGGCCGACGAGAAGGGTATGACCTACCCCGAGCCGATGGACGAGATCCCGGCTGAGTTTGCCGACATCGCTGCCACCAAGCGCGAGGAGCTCCTCGACGCCGCTGCCAGCTTTGACGACGAGCTCATGGAGAAGATCCTCATGGAGGAGGACTTCACCGTCGAGGAGCTCAAGGCTGCTCTGCGTAAGGGCGTTCTGGCCAACGAGCTCAACCTCGTCTTCGTGGGCTCCGCCTACAAGAACAAGGGCGTTCAGGAGCTGCTCGACGCTGTCGTCGACTACCTGCCCAGCCCGCTCGACGTTGAGGCCGTCACCGGTACCGATCCGGACACCGGCGAGGAGATCCAGCGTCATCCTTCCTTCGACGAGCCCTTCTCCGGCCTGGTCTTCAAGATCATGACCGACCCGTTCGTCGGTAAGCTCACCTATGTTCGCGTTTACTCCGGCCGCGCCGAGTCCGGCTCCTACGTGGTCAACGCTTCCAACGGTCAGCGCGAGCGCCTCGGCCGCATCCTCGAGATGAACGCCGCCGAGCGTATCGACCGTGACGACGCCGCCGCCGGCGACATCGTCGCTTGCGTCGGCTTCAAGAACTCCACCACCGGTGACACCCTGTGCGAAGAGGGCAAGGAGATCGTCCTCGAGAAGATCGAGTTCGCTAAGCCCGTTATCGACGTTGCCATCGAGCCCAAGACCAAGGCAGAGCAGGACAAGATGTCCCTGGCTCTGACCAAGCTCGCCGAGGAGGACCCGACCTTCCAGGTGTCCACCAACCACGAGACCGGCCAGACCATCATCGCCGGCATGGGCGAGCTGCACCTCGAGATCATCGTCGACCGTCTGCTCCGCGAGTTCAAGGTTGACGCTAACGTTGGTAAGCCCCAGGTTGCCTACCGCGAGACCGCTGGTCACGACGTCGAGAAGGCTGAGGGCAAGTTCGTCCGTCAGTCCGGCGGTCGCGGTCAGTACGGCCACGCCGTCATCAAGCTCGAGAAGATGGAGGAGGGCTTCGGCTACGAGTTCGTCAACGCTATCGTCGGCGGCGTCGTGCCCAAGGAGTACATCCCGTCCATCGACAAGGGCATCCAGGAGGCCCTGAACACCGGTGTTATCGCCGGCTTCCCGGTCCTCGACGTCAAGGTCACCCTGTTCGACGGTTCTTACCACGAGGTCGACTCCTCCGAGGCCGCCTTCAAGATCGCCGGTTCCATGGCTATCAAGGACGCCCTCAAGAAGTCCGATCCGCAGCTGCTCGAGCCGATTATGGCTGTCGAGGTCGAGACCCCCGAGCAGTACATGGGCGACGTTATGGGCAACCTCTCCGGTCGCCGCGGCAAGATCGAGGGCATGGAGGATCGCAAGAACAGCAAGCTCATCCGTGCCAAGGTGCCGCTGGGCGAGATGTTCGGTTACGCTACCGACCTTCGCTCCCAGACCCAGGGCCGTGCATCCTACACGATGCAGTTCGACTCTTATGAGCCCGCGCCCAAGTCCATCGTGGACGAGGTCATGAGCAAGAACGCCTAAGTTCGAGCTCCCTGTTACGTAATCCGCGAGAACATCTCTCGCACTCTTTGGAGGTTTAAGTTGGCTACCCAGAAGATCCGCATTCGCCTCAAGGGCTATGATCACGAGGTCGTCGATCAGTCCGCGAAGCTCATCGTCGAGACCGCTCAGAAGACCGGCGCTCGCGTTTCCGGTCCTGTCCCCCTGCCCACCGAGCGCAACCTGTACACGGTTATCCGCTCGCCGCACGTGAACAAGGACTCCCGTGAGCAGTTCGAGATGCGCACCCACAAGCGCCTCATCGACATCCTCGACCCCACCTCGGGCACCGTTGATTCGCTCATGCGTCTCGACCTCCCCGCTGGCGTCGACATCGACATCAAGCTCTAAGCGATATCGCTCATAGCTTAAAGGGCCTCGCTGCCGTTTCGGTAGCGGGGCCCTTTTGTTTTGAATGATGGTTTGGACTGCCGGGTAATGCTGCCGAGTAGGTGGTTGCGGCGCCCTATTCGCTCAAGGGACGCAGCGATGCCTCCTCAAAATGGAAGGATCGCAAGTCGTCTTCCGTTTCGATGCACGCGCGACCAAAGTCATCGACCGTTTTAAAGATGCCTCGCGTCAGCTCGTCTCCAGCGGGGGAGCGGGCGATAACGTGCTCCCCGATCCAATTGAGGTGAGCGATATATTCGTCGTGGACGGGCGCGAGCGGACCGGCGTCTTCTTCCTTGGCGTTGAGGCGCTCTGCCCAGGCATCTACAGCGTCTATAACTGCGTGATAGACCTCATCGAGGAGCATGTCGACGGCGGGAACGTTCTTGTTGAGGTCTGACAGGCCGATTGCTGGCAGGCCGCCATCGGGAACCTCCGCGGGCACATAGTTCACGTTAACGCCGATGCCACAGACCGCAAAGGGGTTGCCTTCGTTATCGCGTGCGGCCTCGACCAGAATGCCGCCGAGCTTGCGTCCTCGCGCGACAAGGTCGTTGGGCCATTTAAGGCGAATCTCGTTTGCAAGACCCTGCTTTTCGAGTGCTTCGAGCACCGCTAGGCCGCTGACGGCGGCAAGACCAGAGAACTTTGCAGGATTAACGCATGGGCGCAGGACAAGCGAAAGCAATAAGTTGCCGGCGGTTGAATCCCACTTGTGGCCGCGCCGGCCGCGTCCTGCTGTTTGAGCCCGGGCGGCAAGTCCTGTGCCGTGCGGCGCCCCCTGTTTTCCTGCTTCGAGCAGGTCATCGTTGGTCGATCCGGTTACGTCGACTATCGTTAATTGGGCATTCATAACGGTTGCTACCTCCTAAGTTGATAAGGCAATCGCGTAATGGTGTCGAGAGATAGACACTATGTGAAGCCTTTGTCGCATTTGGACAATTTAATGTTAACACGTCAACAACGACTAAAATGCGCTATCCTCTCTTGGTCGATGTAAACACGTCAACAATCCAAAGGAGGTTAGTGATGGGTTTCACGATTCTTGGAACAGGCTCGGCGCTTCCTAAGCGCAGTGTTTCTAATGACGAGCTGTCTGAGTTCCTCGATACCTCGGATGAGTGGATTTTTACTCGCACAGGTATCAAGAGCCGCCACGTCTGCACCTCCGAGTCACTTGATGACCTTGCCGTAGCGGCGAGCGAGCGGGCACTCCAGGTGTCCGGAATCGACGCGAGCCAGCTGGATCTGATCGTCTGCTCGACGACGACGGGTGACCACCTTGTTCCCGCTGAGGCGTGTGCCGTTGCTGAGCGACTAGGCGCGACGTGCCCTGCCTTCGATGTCTCGGCGGCTTGTGCCGGCTTCGTATTTGCGCTCGATGTCGCCGAGGGCTATATCGCCCGCAGCCGTGCCGAGTGCGTGCTAGTCGTTGCGGCCGAGCAGATGACGCGCGCGCTCGATTGGACCGACCGTGCCACGTGCGTGCTCTTTGGCGATGGGGCAGGAGCCGCAGTGATTGGGACTGGGGGAGACAACCCCCTTGCCGTTGAGCTTTCGACGGCGCCCGACGTCGAGACCTTGCGCGTTCCCGGTCTGCTCGGCACCTCGCCGTTTAAGGCTTCCGCAGATAGCGCGAGCGTGCTGTCCATGAATGGCCGCCGCGTGTTCAAGTTCGGCGTCAACGCCATCTGCGACACGGTCCATAAGCTTGCGATCGATGCGGGCATTTCGGTCGAAGACATCGATCATTTTGTATTCCATCAGGCTAACGAACGAATCCTGAGCCAGGCGGTCAAGCGCCTGGGCGTGCCGGACGAGCGCGTGGTTCGCACGTTGCACGAGACCGGCAACATTTCGAGCGCATGCATTCCGCTTGCCCTCGACCGGCTGGCAAACGCCGGTGCACTTCACACAGGCGACACCATCGCCTTGGTTGGATTTGGCGCCGGTCTGGATATAGGTGGCTATCTGCTTCGTTGGAAGTAGTCGCACATAGGAAATAAAAACGCCCTAGGGCACAACCAAAGGAGAACTACCATGGCAGATCAGAAGACCTTCGAGCGCGTTTGCGACGTTATCCGCGAGACCGCCGGCCTTGACGACGTCGAGATGAAGCCCGAGTCCACGCTCGAGGAGATTGGTCTCGACAGCCTGGGCACCGTCGAGATCCTCGTCGCCGTCGAGGACGAGTTTGGCATCCAGCTCGATACCGAGGAGAACCCCAAGACGGTCGGCGAGTTCGCCGATACGGTCGAGGCGGCATTGGAGAAGTAGAGATGCTCAAGACTCCTCTCTGCGATCTGCTCGGCATCGAAAAGCCCGTGTTCCAGGGCGGTATGGCCTGGATTGCCGATGCCTCGCTGGCGTCCGCAGTGTCCGAGGCGGGTGGCTTAGGCATCATCGCGGCCATGAACGCCGACGCCAACTGGCTTCGCGACCAGATTCATAAGCTGCGCGCCAGGACGGATAAGCCCTTTGGCGTCAACGTCATGCTCATGAGCCCGTTCGCCGACGAGGTCGCCCAGGTTGTGATTGACGAGCGAGTACCGGTCGTCGTGACGGGTGCCGGCAATCCCACCAAGTACATGAAGGCGTGGAACGAGGCGGGCATCAAGGTTATTCCGGTCGTTGCCTCGGTGGCGCTGGCGCGCCTCGT
>CABUTL010000059.1 GCA_902494375.1 uncultured Collinsella sp. | reverse complement strand
GTGCGGCGGGGCGGCGGCGCGATATCGTCGAGCTGTACAGCGGGCATATGCACCATCTGAGGGAGCAGGTCAATGGCGTGCCCGAGCCCGAGACGCGGCGTCTATACGAGCGCTTGGTGGAGGGACGGCTCAATCGCGTGCTGGTCGAGCGATAAAAAACGGGCGCCCGAAGTACTTGGGCACCCGTAAGCTTGCTATGTGTTGGCTCGCCGGATCATTGGCTCTTAGACGAGCTTGATCTTCTCGATGTCCTTGCGCGAGGACTCGCGATACAGCGAGAACTTGCGGCCGATGACCTGGACGACCTCGGCGTGGCAGCGCTCAGCGAGCTCTTCGGCGGCCTCGCGGGCGGAAAGACTGGAGCCATCGAGCACGGAGCACTTAACGAGCTCGTGCTTCTCCAGGTAGGCGACCGTCTGCTCGACGGTGCCCTCGTTGACATCGGACTTACCGATGATGATGGCGGGGTTGAGGTGATGGGCCATGCTGCGAAGCTGCTTGACCTGGGCTCCTGTCAGTGCCATGGGTTCTCGCTTTCTATGTATGGGGCGCCCCGCGACGGGGCCTTAATCTACGTGAGCTGTCCCACGATAGCGCAGGAACGGCGCGGTGTGGGGCGCGTTTGCCCAGTTCGCAAAGAATGCGGATGCCGAGGTGATGGGCAGCTCGGGCTGTGAACGGGCTACGAGCGGGATTCAGAGACCGGTTCCCATGCAATAAACGCCCAGCGAACCTTACGGATATGGTCGAGCATATAGCACCCCTGCGGCACGCCCTTGGAGCCCGGCTCACCGGCATGGGGGTTCTCGATCATGTGCTGGGCGATGTAATCGCGCAGGCGGTCGATCTTATCCTCGTTGCCATGCTCGAGCATACGAGAAAAGTCCGCCACGCCCGCCTCGAGACTATCGAAGGTGTCGCGACGGGGTGATTCAAAATACGTAACCTGTGGCAACGCACCCATCTGAATAAGGATGTTAAAGGCATACACAAAACCATTACTGCAGGTAACTGAGGCACCGATAGCGTTCATCAAGTGCAGATCATAGCGCGGGCTGGAGTTGGCGACCATCGTGACAGCACAACGCCGACGAGCCGTACGATCAAGCTTGGCAAGCGCACCTTTTAGATTGGTCGTCGTAACCGACCGACTGGCAAAGGCAACATCCACCGCTTTCGCGACCGGTCCAACCAAATCCCAATCATCATCCCAAGCAAGCTCAAGCGGTGTAATGCGATCCTCGAGCCCATAGTACTCAATGCCGGCATCAAGCGTGCCCAACATGGCAGGGGAAAAGTCAGCAGCAATCACAGGATGCCCAGCCTGAGCAAGCGGAATAGCAATCGACCCAGCCCCGCACCCCATATCGAGTACCGACTCGCCGGGCTCAAGCGCCAACAGCTTTATAAAGTCCCGAGCATAAGGGGCGGTCTCCAACGGCCGAAAATGCCGAGCCCGCTTATCCCATTCAAAAGAATCATCAGCCCGATGCCGAGCGGCCTGCATCTGCATCCACTCCTGGTTCCAATCTGTGGAAAGCAGCTCAGAACGATTCTCCCCATCAACCACGGGCCAACCTCCTAGCAACAAAAAAGCGACTCCTCCCAAAAGAAGAGCCGCAACCAGCATATATCAGAAAAAGAACCGTTCCAACGCCAAACCGCCGCACCAGCCAAGTGGTGCAGGAGCGAAGCAACTGCAACCGGGATAGAACCCAACCGAGGTCCCGTTGTGCGGGAGCCCCGGGGAGGGCAAATATATAAGGTCGATCGCGAGTTCCGCACGAGCCGGAGAGCACTTAATGTGCTTTCCGTGCGAGTCAGGACTGTCCGAGCAGGCGACCTTATATATTTGCCCTCCCCGGGGCTCCTCGCCAGTCCCCCTCAGCTAGTTCTTCAGCGAGTTCAGCGGCGCCGGGAAGCGTCCACCGCGATGGGCAAGCACGGTGCCGGCGTTGGGGTTCACCGGCATGATGGGCGCACGGCCGAACAGGCCGCCGTACTCGACGCAGTCACCCACGCCCTTGCCGATGGCAGGAATCACGCGGACGGCCGTGGTCTTGTTGTTGATGACGCCGATGGCCATCTCGTCGGCGATGATGCCGGCGATGGTCTCGACCGGGGTGTCGCCGGGGATGGCGATCATGTCCAGGCCAACGGAGCACACGCAGGTCATGGCCTCGAGCTTCTCGAGCGAAAGCGCACCGGCCTCGACGGCGGCGATCATGCCGGCGTCCTCGGACACGGGGATAAAGGCGCCGGAAAGACCGCCCACGCTGGAGCTGGCCATGACGCCGCCCTTCTTGACGGCATCGTTGAGCATGGCGAGCGCGCAGGTCGTGCCCGGGCCACCGCAGGTGCCCACGCCGATGATCTCGAGGATGCGCGCGACGGAGTCGCCGATGGCAGGCGTGGGAGCCAGCGACAGGTCGACAATGCCCTTCTCGACACCCAGACGATGGGCGGCCTCGCGGCTCATGAGCTCGCCGGCACGGGTGATCTTAAAGGCGGTCTGCTTAATCTTTTCGGCGACTTCCATCATCGAGGCGGAATCGGGCAGCGTCTCCAGGGCTGCGGCCATAACGCCGGGGCCCGAGACGCCTACGTTGATGACGGCGTCGGCCTCGCCACCGCCGTGGACGGCGCCCGCCATAAACGGGGAGTCCTCGACCATGTTGGCAAAGCAGACAAACTTGGAAGCGCCGACGGAATCCTGGTCGGCCGTGAGTTTAGCGGCATCGATGATAGTCTGGGCGGCCATGAGCACGGCATCCATGTTGATACCGGCGCGCAGGCTGGCGACGTTGACGCTGGAGCAGACGCGGCTCGTGGTGGCGAGCGCCTGGGGGATGGACTGGATAACGCGGCGATCGGCGTCGCCGATGCCCTTCTGGACGAGTGCGGAGAAGCCGCCCAGGTAATCGATGCCGAGTGTCTCGGCCGCGCGGTCGAGGGCGTGCGCGATGGGGGTGAGGTCCTCATCCTTGCAGCACGCGGCGATCTGCGCCACCGGGGTGACGGAAACGCGCTTGTTGACGATGGGGATACCGTACTCGCGCTCGAGGTTCTCGGCGGTCTCGACCAGATGCTCAGCCGTGTGCGTCACGTGGTCGTAGATCTTCGTGCACATGCGGTCGAGGTTCTCGTCGCCGCAACCCATGAGCGAAACACCCATGGTGATGGTCCTGATGTCGAGGTTCTGCTCCTCAACCATGCCGCGGGTTTCCGCGATTTCTGCGGGCGTGATCGCCATCCTTGCGCTCCTATCTGCCAAAACGAGCATAATCTTTTCTATTCTAACGTGCCGCACGTTCCAAGTGGCGCATGCGGCACGTTTTGGTGCTCGGTTGTTTCCGTTGTGTTACTGCCCAAAGACCTCTTCGGCGATGCGCGCGCTTTCGGCGGCGTCCTTGGCGTAGTAGTCCGCGCCGATCTGCTTGGCGTATTCGGGGGTGAGTACGGCGCCGCCAACGATGATCTTGACGCCCGGAACCTCGGCATGGAGCAACTTGATGGTCTCCTCCATAGCGACGACCGTGGTGGTCATAAGCGCCGAGAGACCGACGAGCTTGATGTCGCGCTCCCGTACGGTCTTGAGCACCTCTTGCGGGTCGACGTCGCGACCTAGGTCAAAGACGGTATAGCCGTAGTTATCGAGCAGCATCTTGACGATGTTCTTACCGATATCGTGGATATCGCCCTTGACGGTGGCCACGCAGATCTTGCCCTTATCGGCAATCTCGCCGGCGGGCATCAGCCGCTTGATGGTGTCGAAGCCCACGCGCGCGGCCTCGGCCGAGGCCATGAGCTGCGGCAAGAAGAACTTGCCCTGGTCAAAGAGGACTCCGACCTCATCGAGGGCGGGGATAAAGTGATTGTTGATGAGGTCCATGGCGTCATGATCTGCCAGCAGACGCTCGGTCTCGGCTGCGATTTCGCCTTTGCGGCCCGAGACGACCATACGACGAATCGGGTCGTCGCTGCCGTCAGTGCCGGTGGTGCCAGCAGCGGGCACAGTGTCGGTCGATGCTGCCTGAGCTGCTGCCGGGTTTGCGGCGATCTTGTACGGATCGGTCCAGCCGGCGTAGCGCTCGATGTATCCGGTTGAGCCCTCGTCCTCAACGCTCAAGACGCGATAGCTGTAGACGGTATCCATAAAGCGCTTGGAGCCCGGGTTCATGATGGGGGCATCGAGGCCCGCGCCAAAGGCGGCGGCCAAAAAGACCGAGCCCAGCAGCGGGCGGGCAGGCAGGCCAAAGCTGATGTTCGACACGCCGAGTGCACATTTGACGCCCAGACGCTCCTTGCACAGGGACATGGCGCGCAGGATCTGTTCGGCCTGGCGTTGATTGGTCGAGGCGGTCATGACCAGGCAGTCGATGAGGATGCGGTCCGGGCCGATGCCGTAGCGGGCAGCCTCGGCCACGATGCGCTCGGCGATGGCGAAGCGGGCCTCGGCGGTATCGGGGATGCCGCCTTCGTCGAGCGTGAGGCCAACGACGTTGGTGCCGTAATGGGCGACCAGCGGAAAGATCTCATCCATGATCTGCTGTTTGCCATTGACCGAGTTGATGATGGGCTTGCCGGCGTAGCGGCGCACGGCGGCCTCGACGGCTGCGGGATCGGTGGAGTCGATTTGCAACGGCAGCAAGGTGGAGCCCTGGAGCTGCTCGGTTGCCTGTTGGATGATCTTGACCTCGTCGATCTCGGGCAGGCCCACGTTGACGTCCAAGATGTCGGCGCCCTGTTCTTGCTGGCTGATGCCCTGGCTCACGACGTAGTCAAGGTCGCCGTCGCGCAGAGCCTGCTGCAGGCGCTTTTTGCCGGTGGGATTGATGCGCTCGCCGATGACGGCGATCTTGTGGCCGTCACAGGGAAGGTCCACGACCGTCTGGGCGCTCGTGACCGACATGCTGGGCTTGCGGTGGCGCGGGCTGGGCGTGTGGTTGTCGATAAGCGTGCGCAAGGCCGCCATGTGCGCCGGCGTGGTTCCGCAGCAACCGCCCACGACGCCCACGCCGTCCTCAATCATGCCGGCGACGGCCTTGGCGTATTCGGGGGCCTGGATATCAAAGACGGTGTTGCCGTCGTCGTCCACGTGGGGCAGACCCGCATTGGCCTGCACCATAACGGGCTTGTCGGTAACGGTGAGCATACGTGCGGCGAGTCCTCGGAGCTCGGCCGGTCCCTGGCTGCAGTTGATGCCCAAAACGTCGGTGCCGATGGCGTCGAGCGTGATGGCGGCAACCTCGGGGCTCGTACCCAGGAAGGTGCGACCGTCTTCCTCAAAGGTCATGGTGGCAAAGACGGGCAGGTCGGAGTTCTCGCGGCAGGCGAGGACGGCCGCCTTGATCTCGGCAAGGTCGGTCATGGTCTCGATAATAAAGAGGTCCACGCCCGCATCGACGCCGGCGCGCACTTCCTCGGCAAAGAGGTCATAGGCCTCGTCGAAGCTCAGGGTGCCCAGGGGGCGCAGCAGGGCGCCGATGGGGCCGATGTCGCCGGCGACGTAGTGGGCACCGGCCGCGCGGGCGCAGGCGACAGCGGCGGCAAAGACATCTGCCACGGTGGCGGCACCGTCGAGCTTGTGGGCGTTGGCGCCAAAAGTGTTGGCGGTGATCACGTCGCAGCCGGCCTCGACGTACTGACGCTGAATATCGGTAATGACCTGGGGCTCTTCAAAGTTGAGAAGCTCGGGCAGGGCGCCGGCCTTCATGCCGGCCGCCTGCAGCATGGTGCCCATGCCGCCGTCGAACAGCAGGTGCCCCGTGCCCTCGATGGCGGCGCGCAAGCGATCGTCCTTAATGCGAAGGTCGTCGATCGTGCGCGTCTTGTATGCAGCGGCATTACGGCGCGCGGCATCAACGGGCGCCGCCAGCGCGGCACCGTCCAGATCATGGGTGATAAGCGGAGTAAACATCGAGGGCTCCTAATGGCTGGAATAGCAGGTGGTGTGGGCGGCGCGGAAGCGGCAGTGCTCGCGCATGCGGCAGATATTGCAGGTGGGGCGGCTCTGGGCGTCGTGGACTTCGCCGTCGAACAGACCAATCACCGCGGTCACGCTCTTGGTGGGCATGAGCAGGCTGGTAGGCGTGACGGTAAGCCCGATGAGCCGTGTGGCGTTGAGTGCAGCTACGATTGAGCGCTGGGCCGTAAGCGGGCAGTCGCCGTAGCCGGGACTAAAGCGCCAGTTGCCGGCGAGTCCGTGTGCGGCGGCCGCAGCCTTGACCTGCTGGTCCATTTGCTCAACGGCGGCTTCCACGTAAGCGGAGCACGCGGCGTCGAGCACGGCTCCCTCTAGGGGTTGCTGGGCTCCCGTGGTGCGCAGACGACGCTCGGCGTCCATGCCGAGGGTGCATGCCATGAGTGCGGCAAGGCGGGCGTCTTTGAGGTGGCGATAGATATCGCGGCCGCGCAGCTCGACGTTGGTGCCGACCAAGCGAATGCAAGGCTCGCCCTGTTCATCGACGCCCGTGGCATCGATGGCAAATATGCGGCGCACGCCACGGGGCTCAATGTCCAGCTCCAGATGCTCAACGACAAGCTCAATACGCTGCGACAGCTCGGGCTCAATCTGCTGGCCGCCGTAGCCCAGATACCGCAGCATCTCGGCACGGTCGACACGAGGGCGGTGGGCAGCGTCGATACGGTAAAGCGTCGGCGACGCAAGGTCGGCCGGCACTTCAACAACGGTCATATCGGCGTGCGGTTTTTCCATTACCCCAGGCGCTCCATAATGGTCGCGGCGATTGCAGGACGGTTCATAGTGTACAGGTGCAGACCGTCGGCACCGTGCTCCTTGAGGTCGCAAAGCTGACGGGCAGCATAATCTACACCGGCTGCCTGCAGGCTCTCGGGGTTGTTCTCGTACTTGGCGAGAATCTTGATGACGGGGGAGGGCAGCGACGCACCGCACATAAAGACCATGCGGCTGATCTGCGACTTGCCCATAAACGGCATGATGCCCGCGGTAATGGGCACGGTGATACCGGCCTTGTCGGCAAGCTCGCGAAAACGGTAGAAGCACTCGTTATCAAAAAAGAGCTGCGTCACAAAGAAGCTCGCGCCGGCGTCCTGTTTTTGCTTGAGGTGCTCGACCGAGAGGTTGAGATCCTCGCAGGCAATGTGGCCCTCGGGGTAGGCTGCGGCGCCCACGCAAAAGCCGGCGTCGACGAGCTCGGGGATAAGGTCGCGGGCGTAGGCGTAGTCCGAGGCGGGCTTGTCGTCCTCGGTCGCGCCAGCGGGAAGATCACCGCGCAGGGCCAGGATGTTTTCAACGCCGGCGGTGCGATACTCGTCGATCTTGGCGGCGATGTCGGCGTGGGTGCGGCCCACGCAGGTGAGGTGCGCTACCGAGGGCGTATCGAATTCGCTAGAAATCATATGCGCGATGGGGGCGGTGGTGGCACCGTTACCCGAGCCGCCGGCCGAGCAGGTGACCGAGACAAAGCTCGGCGAAAGCTTGCATAGATTGCCTGCCACCTCGTGAGCCGTGTCGAGGGTAAGTTCGCCCTTGGG
>CABUTL010000058.1 GCA_902494375.1 uncultured Collinsella sp. | reverse complement strand
CCCCGCCGTGCCGGCCACGACCACGAGCTCGCACGTCTCGCCAGCACGCAGGGCGGCAAGCGCCGCATTCACAACATCGAGCTTTTCCATTGCCGCCTTCTATCCTCTAAAGATATCGGTGAGCATAGCGAGTGCCTCGAGCACGCCGCCGCCGACCGACGTCGCCTTGTCCGAAATGTAGTTGATATAGCTGGCATCGCCGCGCGGATCGACATCGGCGCATTTAAAGCCCTCAGTCACCTGCACGCCGTTCGCCAAAAGCCCGCGCAGGCAGCCATCGATCTGCGTGCACATGGGCGTATCGTCCGCGTAGCCAATCACGTCTCCGGCGCTCACGATGTCGCCGATTGCGCGGTCGGACCGAAACACGCCGGCGGCGGGGCTGTGGATAACGCGCTCCTTGCCATAGCCGGCGATCACGCCCGGCACGCCCGTGTTGGGCTGGGGCGAGCCCTGGGTAATGACACGGCCCAAAAAATGCCCGCGCATGGTCTCGACCACGGCGTCGCAATCGACCGGCGCGGTAAAGCCCGGCCCCACGGCGATGACGGTAGGCGCCATGTCGCGCGTGGTGCCCAGGTTGCGCTTGGCCAGAATCGCGTCGACCACAGCCGCGGGTTTAAGCTCATCGAGCATCTTGGCCTGAGGGTCCACCACGACGGCAACATCCCCCGCTTGGGTAATCTCGAGCGCCTCTGCCGGCGTCTGCGCCAAGCGAGCGCGAATGCCCTCGACCTGGACCTCGCCCAGGCGAATAGCCTCGCAAAAACTGATTGTGCGACGGATGCACGTGGGGACCGCGATATCGGCCATGACGACCGACACGCCGGCGCGCACCAAACGGGCAGCGACACCCGTGGCGATATCGCCGGCGCCGCGAACATAAACGAGCATTCCCGGGGCACCTCCCTGTGCTACGGTTTGAGCAGAGCAAAAGCGGTTCGACCGCTACTCTGATGATTATTTATTATCACAGTATTATACGGCGGTGAACAGATGGAAACGGTTAGCGGCAATCTTGCCTCGGCGCTCAGGATCAAGCCAGGCATTACCGCGATTATCGGCAGCGGTGGCAAGTCGACGTTGCTCAAAACGCTGGGTCTTGAGCTCATGCGCGCTGGCGGCCGCGTGCTCCTCTGCACCACCACGCATATGTTCCCCGTCGCCGGCGTGCCATGGGACGGGTCGAGCCGTCGCCTGGACGCCGTACCTTGGAAGCCGGGCGCCGCGCATGTCCCCGGTTGCACCTGCGAGGCCTGCGCGGGGCTTGTGCGGGGAAGCATCTGCCAGGCGGGCGTCTTGGACCCCCAGACGGGCAAGCTCTCCTCCCCTGCCGAGCCGCTCGACCAGCTGGCGCAGCGCTTTGACTACGTCCTGGCCGAGGCGGACGGCAGCAAGCGGCTCCCGCTCAAGGCGCACGCCGCCTGGGAGCCGGTGATTCCCTCTGGCACGGCCAACATCGTCTGGATCGTCGGCGCCTCAGGGCTCGGCAAGCCCATCAACGAAGCCGTCCACCGCCCCGAGCTCTTTTGCGAGCGTTGCGGCTGCGAGCCCACCGACACTGCCACCCCAGAGCGCGTCGCCATGGTGCTCAATGCCGAGCTGCAGATACTGAACCTCAACAATGCCCGCATCATGCTCAACCAAGCCGACACACTTGCCGACTCAACGATAGCCGACCGCTTCGAGGCAGCTCTCGACCGCCCCGTCGTCGCCAGCAGCCTCAAATAGCCGGCCCCATCTCGTCAGTTGCGATGAAATACGGACTGTTTGGCCGCCCGACGGCCGCAAACAGTCCGTATTTCACCGCAACTGAGGAGGGGACGCGGCATCTTTACTGCTAGCGGGGCACGTAGCGGCCGGGCTGGGCTCCGGTGGGCTCGCCGTCGCGCGCGGCCAGCACGCCGTTCACAAACACAGCCTTGGCGCGGCCGTGCGCCTCAAAGCCCTCGAGCGGCGTGTAGTCCACGGCCTGATGCTGCGTCGCGGCGCTGATCGTCCAGCGCGCCTTGGGATCCCACACGCACACGTCGGCATCGGAGCCCTCGGCAAGACATCCCTTGCGCGGATACATGCCAAAGACGCGCGCCGGATTCTCGCTCATCAAGCGGCACAGATCCTCGGGTCCCAGCTGCCCCTCAAAGCTCGTAGCGATCGCGACGGGGCGATGCTCCACACCGGGTCCGCCGTTGGGAATCGCGCGGAAGTCGTCGCGCCCGCGGTCCTTTTGCCCGTGCAGGTTAAAGCTGCAGTGATCGGTCGCGATAGTATCGATCTCGCCGGCCACAAGCGCCTCGCGCAGGGCCGCACGGTCACCCGCATGGCGCAGCGGCGGGCTCATCACATATTTGGCGCCCGCAAAGCCGTCCTCGCCCTGCTCCAAATAGCACGTATCGTCGAGCATCAGATACTGAGGGCAGGTCTCGACATAGATATTCTTCTGCCCGCGCGCCTTGGCGGCACGGATGGCCTCGAGCCCCAGCTTGGTCGAAAGGTGCACCACGTTGACCGGTGCGTCGCCGGCCAGGTGCGCCAGGTATAGCAGACGGCTCACTGCCTCGGCCTCGCACACATCCGGACGGCTGAGCGCATGGCCCTCGGGCCCGTGGATACCCTGCTCAAACACGCGCTTCTGCAGCTCATTCACCAGCGTACCGTTCTCGCAATGCACGCACAGGATACCGCCAATATGCTTGAGCTCCTCCAGCACCTCGAGCGTCTCGGCATCGTCCAAGCGCAGGTGGTCGTAGGCAAAGTAGGTCTTAAACGACGATACGCCCGCCTCGCGTATGGCCGAAAGATCGGCACGGTTGCGCTCGTTCCACTCGGCGAGTGCCATATGAAAGGCGTAGTTTGCCGTGCTGGTGCCGTCGGCGCGGCGATGCCACTCGGCCAAGGCATCGGGCATGGTCACGCCACGATCGGCCGTCGCGTAGTCCACGATGGTCGTCGTACCGCCGCAGGCAGCCGCGCACGTGCCGGTCTCAAAGCTATCGGCCGTCCAATCCATGCCGGTCCAGCACTGCATGTGCGTGTGGCCGTCGATAAAGCCGGGAAACACCCAGCAGCCCGTGGCATCCTCGACGGTATCGCCCTCGGCAGGCTCAATCGCCGCGGCGATCCGCACGATCTTATCGCCATCCATGGCAAGATCGGCGTGGCGAAGCCCCTGTGGCGTCACGAGCGCGCCGTTTTTGATGATGATCATAATTGCTCCTTATTGATTGATGCAGTTGGCCACGCGATCAAAATACGAGCAGGCGGCGATATGCTCCGTTATGCGTTGCTGTCCCTTGGCGGTATCGACGTCCCACAGCTCGTAGGCACGCGCCTCGACCAGCATCACGTCGGTACGGTCCTTGAGGATCGAACCGCCGCCGTCCTTGCCCTCAAGACACATAAGCGCATCGAATAGTTCCGCCGGAAAGAGCACCGGGCTCGAAGGCTCACCGTTGCACGCAAGACGCACCGGATGCTTGCGGCCACGCTCGTCAAATGCACGAACCATAGCCTCAAAAGAATCCGAACTCACGAGCGGCTGGTCGCCCGGCAAAAAGAGGCAACCTTTCCAGTTGCGTTCGACCCCCCACGAAAGGCCCGCACGGACGCTTTCGCTGCGCAGCTCGCCATCGTGCAGCACACACGGGCAATGCTTGTCCTCGCAAATCTGGGCGACCTCGGGCCAACGCGTCGAAACCACGACGTCAAAGCCCCGGGGAACCGAATCGATGGTCCGGGCAATCAGCGGCTCGCCATAGATATCGGCGAGCATCTTGTTAGAGCCAAACCGCTTGCCCTCGCCCGAAGCCATAATGACGCATCCAAGTTTCATGGTGATACCTCCCCTGAAACCATCGTACCCATAACTCGCGCCGCGGGCATCTACATCGAAAGCGCTTATCCCGCACGCCCGCGATGCAAAAAGGGGCACCCCGCCGGTTGGCAGAGCGCCCCCTTTACATGGCTTACCTCAACCCGGCTTTAGGCCTGGAGCCAACGGGCGGTGTTGCGCTCGTCGAGGGCCTTGAGGGTAGCGGCGGGATCGGCAACCTTCTGCAGGAACATCATGGCTGCGATGGCGTACGGCTTGTAGCTGGCCTCCTTGTACATGCCCACGCGGTGCATGTCGAAGACGTCGGCGTTGACCTCGCCGTGCTCGCAGGAGACACCGGAGATGTCGGCGGGCAGCGGGTGCATAAAGATGGTGTCCTGGCCGTTGGCAGTCTTCTCCATGAGCTCAGTCGTGGAGCACCAGTCCTGATGGGTGGCGTTCTGGGCGAGCAGCTCCTTCTCGAGCGCAGCGATGCCGGCGTCGTCGCCCTCGGCGTACAGGTTGGTACGCTTCTCCATGGCGGCAAACGGAGCCCAGCTCTTGGGGATCACGATGTCGGCGCCCTCGAAGGCCTCGGCCATGGTGCTGACCTGCTTAAAGGTGGTGCCGGACTCGGCGGCATAGCCCTTGGCGCGCTCGACGACCTCGGGCATGAGATCGTAGCCCTCGGGGTGAGCCAGGGTGACGTCCATGCCAAAGCGGGGCAGCAGGCTGATCAGCGACTGCGGGCAGGACAGCGGCTTGCCGTAAGAGGGCGAATAGGCCCAGGTGACGGCAACCTTCTTGCCCTTGAGGTTCTCGAGGCCGCCAAACTCGTTGATGAGGTAGAGCATGTCAGCAGAGGACTGCGTGGGATGGTCGGAATCGGACTGCAGGGAGATGAGCGTGGGACGGTGATCCAGAACGCCGTCCTCGTAAGCCTGCTGGACAGACTCGGAGACCTCGGCCATGTAGGCGTCGCCCTTGCCGATGTACATGTCATCGCGGATGCCGATGACGTCGGCCATGAAGGAGATCATGGTAGCGGTCTCGCGGACGGTCTCGCCGTGAGCGATCTGGGACTTCTTCTCGTCCAGGTCCTGCAGCTCAAGGCCGAGCAGGTTGGCGGCCTTAGAGAAGGAGAAGCGCGTACGGGTGGAGTTGTCGCGGAACAGCGAGACGGCCAGGCCCGAATCGAAGATCTTGGACGAAACGTTGTTCTCGCGCAGCTCGCGCAGAGCGTCGGCGACGATGTAGAGCGCCTTGAGCTCATCGGTGGTCTTATCCCAGGTGTGCAGGAAGTCGCTGCCGTACATACCCTTAAAATCGAGGCCGTTCAGCTGCTCGACGAGCTCGGTAAACTTGGCGTCCATGTAAATGTCCTTTCTAAAGGTGAAACGATCGCAATGAGTAGATGCGCTCCGGCATGCGCGTGTGGCTAGAACATGCAGAGCGCTATGACGAGGACCCGCCACCGTCGAGGAAGCATGGGAGATAACGACCGCGGGCCCCAAGTCAACAGGAGGCGCCGGGGACACGAGCGGCCCCCGGCTCAACAAGATCGAGGAATGGGACTAGTCGATCTTGTTGTTGGTCAGACCGGCGCGGAACACGGTGGCATCGCCATCGGCCTGGCTCGGATCGTAGAGGTTCAGGGCAGCCACGTACATGGCGGCAGCGGTGACCAGGTCGTCCTTGTAGGTGACCTCGTTGGGAGCGTGTGCCTGAGACTCGGCACCCGGGCCAAAGCCCACGCAGGGGATGCCATAGCGGCCCTGGATGGAGACGCAGTTCGTGGAGAAGGTCCACTTGTCGCACAGCGGACGACCGGTGCGCTTGTCCATGCTGGGCTCGCAGCCGATGCGCTCGTCACCGAACATGGCCTTGTGGGCGTCGACGAGGGCCTTGACGTGCGGAGCGGTCTCCTTGTTGATCCACGTGGGGAAGTAAGCCTCGGTCTCGTAGACCTCGCCGGTCCAGGACGGACGGTCGTACATGTACATGGAGACCTTCACGTCGTCGCCGTACTTCTTGGCGGCCGGCAGGTTACGGATCTCGTCCAGGCAGGACTCCCAGGTCTCACCGGCGGTCATGCGACGGTCGATGGAGATGGCGCAGGAGTCAGCGACAGCGCAGCGGCTGGGGCTGGTGTAGAAGATCTGGCTGACGGTGCAGGTGCCGCGGCCCAGGAAGCGGGCGTCCTCGAAGTGCTCGGGGTTGTACTTGGGGTCGAGCATCTTGACGAGGCCCTTGATGTCGGTCGACTCGTCGCAGCCGTTGTTGTTGAGGGCGCGGACGTCGGCGATGATGTCGGCCATCTTGTAGATGGCGTTGTCACCGCGGTCGGGAGCGGAGCCGTGGCAGGAGGTGCCGTGAACGTCGACGCGGATCTCCATGCGGCCGCGGTGACCGCGATAGATGCCACCGTCGGTGGGCTCGGTGGAAATGACGAACTCGGGCTTAATGCCGTCCTTGTTGTAGATGTACTGCCAGCACATGCCGTCGCAGTCCTCTTCCTGGACGGTACCGACGACCATAATCTTGTAGCCCTCGGGGATGAGGCCCATGTCCTTCATCATCTTGGCAGCGTAGGTAGCAGAAGCCATGCCACCCTCCTGGTCGGAGCCACCGCGGCCGTAGATGATCTCGTCGGTCTCGTAACCTTCATAGGGATCGGCATCCCAGTTATCGATGTTGCCGATGCCGACGGTGTCGATGTGAGAGTCGATGGCGATAATCTTGTCGCCCTCGCCCATAAAGCCCATAACGTTGCCCAGGCCGTCGACCTTGACCTCGTCATAGCCAAGGCTCTCCATCTCGGCCTTGATGCAAGCGACAACCTCACCCTCCTCGCAGGACTCAGAGGGATGGCTGATCATAGCGCGCAGGAAGCGAGTCATATCAGCACGATGGGACTCAGCAGCAGCCTTGATAGCGTCGAAATCGAGTTCTTTAGCCATTGTTCATAACCTTTCAAACTAAGGAATCTACCTGTGAGGTGGCGGAGCGATACCTATTTACTCCGCCCCAACGATTAGCAAGTGGGGTATTCGCCTTCCCAGACGATGCGACGGTACTGATCCGGATCGGTGTCACCTTCCGTGGAGAAGCAGAGCACGGAGCTCGTCTTATCCAGGCCGATGAGCTCTTTGAGCTCGGCGTACTCGGGATCGAGCATGAGGGTCTCGACCAGGCCAGTGGTCACCGCGCCGGACTCGCCGGAGATGACGCGCGGGTCGCCCTTCTCGGGGGCGCCCAGGGTGCGCATGCCGCGAGCGGTGACCCAGTCGGGGCAGGACACGAAGGCGGTGGCATGGTTGCGCAGGATATCCCAGCCCAGGATGTTGGGCTCGCCGCAGCACAGACCGGCCATGATGGAGGGCATGTCACCGTCCACGATACGCGGATCGCCGTCGCCGGCGGCAGCGCCCTTGTACAGGCAGGCGGCCGGAGCGCACTCGACCACGACGAAGGTGGGCGGGTTATCGGGATACAGGTTGGTGAAGTAGCCCACCACGGCGCCGGCGAGCGAACCCACGCCAGCCTGGACAAACACGTGCGTCGGGCGGTTGATGGCCATCTCGCGCAGCTGCTCGGCAGCCTCGGAAGCCATGGTGCCGTAGCCCTCCATGATCCAAGACGGGATCTTCTCGTAGCCCTCCCAGGCGGTGTCCTGGACGATGACGCCGCGCTCGCAGGCGTCGGCCTCGGCGGCCGCCATGCGGACGCACTCGTCGTAGTTGACCT
>CABUTL010000057.1 GCA_902494375.1 uncultured Collinsella sp. | reverse complement strand
TGCCAACTCATAAAAATGTAACAGCATTCACGTGCTTACCTGCATCGGCAAGGTGTTACCCTTGTAGCATTTGGAACCCACCGCTACCATGCGAAACTATCGAAAGGGCCCCATATGCTCAATAATCACGAGGTCAATCTAACCGACGAGGAGGCTGCCGCCGAGGTCGCCCGCGTCGCGAAGACCTACCCCGTGGTGCGTTTGCTGTCGGCCGATCAGATTAAGAGCGAGCCTAACTGCCTGCTCGCCGGCAATCGGTGCCCTTGTCTGCGTCAGTCAAGTCTTGAGGCCTTGGCAGATTCCGATGAGGTGTCGGAGCAGCTGCTCAACGATGGTGTTGAGTACCGCGCTCGCCTGCGCCCTCTGAAGGTCGAGGGCGAGCCTCACGTCCTGCTGATGGTGCGTCCGATCGATGAGCAAGAGGCTGCAGAAGAGGACCTCGTCTACACCGACGTGCTGACGAGTGTGCGCAATCGCCGATATTACGAGGAAAAGCTCCGTAGCGCCCGCATGAATGCTGGCGTTGCGGTGATCGACCTTGATGATTTTAGGGTCTTCAACGATACGTGTGGCCGTCATGCCGGCGACCTTGCGCTCGGTGCCGTGGCGACGGCCATACGCAGCGGAATTCGTTCGACTGACGAGCTTGTACGCTATGGCTGCGACAAATTTGTGGTCGTCATGCCCAATATTCCCTCCGATGACTTCACCCGTCGCCTGCATCAGGTGTCCGATGCCGTTCATGCCACGATTGTTCCGGGCCATGAGTACGTGAGCTTGACGGCATGTGTTGGTGGCGTTCGCATTCATGGCGAGACGGTCGATGAGGGCGTTGGCCGCGCTGTCCAGTTATTGAGCCGCGCTAAGGCAAAAGCCGGTACGGTCGTGACCGATGCCGATTCCATCGAAGCCTTCCAAAGCGAAAAGCCTTTGGTGCTTATTGTCGATGACTCCGAGATGAACCGAGCCATTCTCAACGAGATGCTCAAGGACGAGTATTGCATCCTCGAGGCCGACAACGGTCGTACGGCGCTCGACATGGTCGACCGCTATGGCGATGAGCTGTCGCTCGTGCTGCTGGATATTGTCATGCCGGGCATAAGCGGCTTTGAGGTGTTGGCCGATCTGTCTCGCCGATCGGGTATCGACAATCTGCCTTTCATCATGATTTCGAGCGAAGATTCCGATGATATGGTTCTGCGCGCGTACGAGCTGGGCGCCTCGGACTATATCAACCGCCCGTTTGACTCCCGTGTCGTGCGCCGCCGTGTAAGCAACACCATCCGCCTATACGCCAAACAGCGCCGCCTGACGAGCCTGCTGTCCCAGCAGTACAACGAGCGCGTCAAGAACAGTCGCATGCTCATCGACATCATGGCCGGCGTCATGGAGCTTCGCAACGGCGAGAGCGGCAGGCACGTTACGAATATCGAAAAGCTGACCGAGCTGCTGCTTGACTGTCTGGTCCAGCGTAGCGACACTATCTCCCTCGACAACGAGGAGCGCTCCACGATTGCCCTGGCTTCGGCGCTGCACGATATCGGCAAGATGGCGATTGACGATGCGATTCTCAACAAACCCGGGCGTCTTACGCCCGAGGAGTTCGAGATTATGAAGACGCATACCACGATCGGTGCTGACATGTTGCTTGAGCTGGGTCGCCATCACGTCGGCAATGCGCTTATGGAATATGCGTACCAGATTGCGCGTTGGCATCACGAGCGCTGGGATGGCAAGGGTTATCCCGATGGCCTTAAGGGCAACCAGATTCCCATCGCCGCACAGGTGGTTTCGGTGGCTGACGTGTACGATGCGCTGACGAGCGTGCGTGTGTACAAGGACGCTATCCCGCACAAGGAGGCTATCCAGATGATCCTGGACGGTAAGTGCGGCACCTTTAACCCGCTGTTGCTCGACTGCCTGCTCGAGGTGCAAGACCGTATCGCCGAGACGTTGGCGCGCCCCGCCGACGTTGTCGCGTTTCCCACGATTTAGTTTGACCAAAGGAGTTTTAATCCATGATTTCCATGCGTGAGGCGTATGAGAAGATCGGCGCTAATTATGATGACGCGTGCGCTCGGCTGATGGGCGGGGAAATGCTTGCCCGCTTTGCCCTCAAGTTTTTAGATGACGAGAGCATGGACAAGCTGGAGGCCGCCATGGCGGCGGGAGACGCCGAAGGTGCGTTTATGGCAGCGCACACGCTCAAGGGCGTGAGCCAGAACCTGGGATTCGATAATCTGTACGAGCCGGCGGTTGTGGTGACCGAGGCGCTGCGCGGCGCCGATGCCGTTGACGGCGCTCGCGAGGGAATGCATGCGCTGCAGCAGCAATATGCGGCCACGTTGTCGGCCCTGCGCGAGGCGGCTGAATAAGAGCTTGTGTGCTTTGATGACTATGAGAGTGGATAATCTCCCGTTTTAGGCCCGGTGGCGGCCTCAAAGTGGGAGATTATCCACTCTCGTTCGATACGTGTCCAATAAACCGCTCTCACCCTTTCTGATTGGTGAATGGCCTATGCGCACTGGCGGGGCTTTCCGCATGCAATCCATATCGTTGTTCGATAAACTGTTCGAATAACGATAGAGTCGATGAGGGTGAGTGTATGTCCAACAGCGTTCAGCGTATGGCCAAGGTGGGCGAAAATATCAGGAAGCTTGGTTTTTGCATGGCAGCCGTTTTTGCAGGGATGCTCGTCGCTTTTGCCGCGTTGGTTGTTTACGTGATCTGGTATGCGATTGCAAACGTTGCTTCTGTCGATTCTTTCGGTGTCGTGACGCTTCTCAATGGCGGGTGCATCGTTATCCCAAGCGGACTGTGCCTGGCACTCGTTGTGGGTATTTCGCTTGTCGTTTTGTGTGGGATCAGCCGTAACATCTCGCGAGGCGCCTCGCCTTTTACCAGAGCGCATGTGCGGCTTATCCGTGTTCTTGCCCTTGCTCTTGCTGTTAACGCCGCGGTTTCGTTTGTTGGTGCCTACGGATCGGTCAATCTCACCATTGGCGGACTGGAGCTTTACGTCGTTCCTCATTCCTTCGTTATTGAGATTTGCCAAGGCGTTACCCTTGATGCGGGATCGCTTATCGGCGCAGTTGTCTGTTTGTTCATCTCGGCGATCTGGAGTTATGCCTCGCTGCTCCAAGAGCAGTCTGACGAGCTTGTGTAGGAGGAAACATGAGCTATCTCATCATCGAGCTTGAGACGCAGCTGCTTAAGACCGGAAAGACCAGCGCTGATCTGATTCGGGCGACGGGGCATACTCCGGCTAATATTTCAAAGCTGAGAAACGGAAAGATAAAAGCTATTCGCCTAAAGACGCTCCTCGATATCTGTGATGAGCTTGATTGTCAACCGGGAGATATTATTCAGCGCGTGAGCGAGAAAGAGCTTGAGGAGCTTATTGTCGAGCGCGCAAAAAATGTCGTGAGACAGATGCGGGATGGCGGAGGCAACGAGGCGTCGCTTCCGACATCAGTCTTTGCTGTCGATTTGAGCGACGAGTAGCTTAAGGCGAACAACTAAAACGAAGTATCAGCGTGAAGGGACCCGTGTCTAACACGGGTCCCTTCTTTTAGATTATCTTGACAAATATGAGTTATCGAAAAACAATAACAACTATTGAAAACGATAAAGGAAAGAAGGAACGATATGAGCGGTTTTGCTATCAAGCAGAACGGGAGGCCAATGAACGCATCAGCGATAAAGTTATCAAAGGTGTCAAAGCGCTACGGGAGACGGCGCGTTTTGCATGACGTTTCCTTCGAGGTGCATCAGTCTGAGCTCCTTGCCCTTGTTGGTGCAAACGGGGCGGGTAAAAGCACGCTTATTAAAATAGTGCTGGGCCTCTGCGAGCCGTCGTCGGGGAGCGTGGAGCTCTTTGGAGGCAAGTCGAAAAAAGACCTGAGCCTGATGCGGACGCGTGTCGGCTATGTGCCAGATTCCAGCGGAGCATACCAATCTCTCAGCGCGGTTGAGAATCTTAAAATCCGATGTGCGGAATGGGGGCTTGATGAGAAACGTGAGGTTCCTCGCGTCTTGGGCCTAGTCGGGCTGGACGTCGATGAGAAAAAGAGCGTGAGCAGTTTTTCTCTGGGAATGAAGCGGCGACTTGATATAGCTACGGCTTTGTTGGGTGACACTGATCTGCTTATTTTTGATGAGCCAGCAAATGGGTTGGACCCGCTGGGCATCGAGAGTATATGGGCCCTTATCGGTCGATTGAATCGAGAGCAGGGTAAGACCATGCTCATCTCTAGTCATGATTTGGATGAGTTGGCATCAGTTGCAACAAGTTGCGTGTTTATTCATGACGGTGAACTGCTGAAAATGGAATCGATGGACGTCATAAGGGATGAGGCGCCATCTCTAAAAGAGTATTACAGGCGCTTGATGAAGGCGGTCTCGCTATGAAGCGGGCGATCCATCCCATAAAGGCAGATATGATGCGTTTGCACAGGATGTTTCCGGCGAAGTTTGGTCTTGCGCTTATTCTGGCGTTCGGCCTTCTCTTCGGTGTCTTTCTAAAAAACGGAACAACGTTGCTCGCCTTTGGCAATAGCGTTTTTGGGAAGGATATTGGTTTCTGCTGGAATGTAATCGATCCTTCTGCACCCGATGAGTCCCTTGTGCGCAGTGCTTTTGCCGGCACGTCTCTGTTCGTTCCGCTCATCGTTTGCCTGGCGATTTTACAGGAGCGCGGCTATGAAGAGGGACACCGAATTTCTTCAGCAAGAGGTCTCAACCGCTTTTATGGGGCTCTAGCCCATGCATTTTCGTCTGCTTTAATAATTGGCGCAGCATATAGTGCGCTTTGCCTTCTTCATTTTGCAATAGCCATAATACGTGGAGGGCATAACTACTCGCACGACATGCTAACTGTATTTTTGCCTGCAATGATAGTCAACGCCGTATTGGTGATATCGGTTGCGTTGGAGACGACGACCATCTATCGGATTACAGGCAGCGCCGTATTTAGCGGGGCTGTGGTAATAATCGGATTTGTCATGAGCTTGACGCTCTACGGAACTTACCTTCAGACGCCCATACCGTCCTTGCGATGGATCTTCTTTCTTCCGGGGCCGTACCTTGGAGTCGGATGTGCCCTTGGGTATAGCGATATGGGGCAGCTGACGCTTCTGGGATATGGCGCGGCAGCCAGCTGTCTATCGGTATTGATTTACGCTCTCGTGAGCTTTCGTGCTGGGGGTGTGCTCAATGGCTCGTCAGACTAGAAGATTCCTTCATTCAGAATTGAAGCATGTGAGCAAATGGACGTACGCCTTAATCCTGGTAATTTATGCGTGCATGGTGGTATTGCAGCTTAATTCTTTCCCGATGTGGTTCTGTAGCCTCCGTGAGAACAGTTTCTTGGGCTTTTTCCCAGACCCGACGCTTCGGCTATCGGCAGAGGATGTCCTTCTATTTGGTAATGCAGAGGTTTTTCGCGGTCTGCTGTTCAACGTAGCCCCGTTGGCTCATGCATTGTTCTTTCCGTTCATCGCGGCTTGCATTGTGCCTCGCTTTGTCAGTTCGGGCTTTATTGAGGAACCCTGGGGATTGTCGGAAGCTCGGGGAGGGAAGCGTGTGTGCGCTATCGTTGCGCGAGTGGCGCTGTCTTCTTTTGCCCTTTTGGGCGCGTTTATCTTGTCGAGTGTCGTTTTGTACTGTCTTAACTGCGTAATCGTTTTGGATGCTCAGCAGTATTTCAACCTGAATATATTTTGCTATCGACTTCTTCTGGCGAGTGTCGTCTGCCTTGCATACGTGGTCTCTTGCGTGATCGCTGTTTCCTATTTTGGGTCCGGCTTCGGTCCTATTGGCATGCTGCTGCTTGTCAACGTCGTAGCGGTCTACATACAGCTCGGGGCCATTCCCATGCTTCCGCTTCCAGCCTCGATGCTCATGTGGATTTGTGGCGTGACCCCGTTGGGGAATAGTCAATGCATTTCGATTCTAATTGACTGCCTAATAAACGTAGCAAGCGTTTTTGCCATTTGCTTTACTGTAGACCGATTGCGGTCGAGATTTCTTTGATTGTTTGTGAGGGATGATCATACCGAGCATACCAAATATAGGGGGGCGGGCACCGTGGCTGGTGTCCGCCCCCTCTGGCTTAGGAGGCTTTAACCTGAGTGATTCGCGAGCTAACGGGCCTTCTTTACCTTTGCCGCTGCCTCGACAAACGACTTCCACAGGTTAAAGTCGGTCTCGAGCGTCTGCCAGGTGTACTCGGGATGCCATTGCACGCCCAGGCAGAACGGCTGGCCTTCGACTTCGATGCACTCGGGAACGCCATCGGTTGCCTTGGCGACCAAGCGCGTGCTTTTACCCAGACGATCGACGCAGCAGTGATGTGCGGAGTTGGTCTGGATCAGCCTGTGCCCGCCAACCGCGCGCTCCAGCAGCGAGCCCGGCACGACCTCGACGGGATGCGCGGGATCGTTGAGCACGTGGGTGTGGCGCCACTGCGTGCGGCCCTCGCGAGCACCCAGGCTCGGCACGTCCATGCACAGGGTGCCACCGGTGGCGACATTGAGCAGCTGAGTGCCTCGGCAGGTGGTAAAGAGCGGCTTCTTGGCGCGAAGCACCTCGTTAACCAGCTTAAACTCAAAACGGTCGCGAATCTCGCAGCAGAGGGTGGGGTCGTAGGGTCGATCATCGCCCCAACGTTTGGGATTGACATCGGGGCCGCCGGGAATGGCGATGCCGTCGGCGATATCGACGTAATGACGGATGACCTCAATGTCCTCGGTGATGGACATCTGCAGCGGCAGGCCGCCAGCGGCAAGGATGGCATCGACAAAGACACTTGCGATTTCCTCGTTGGGGGAGAGCATCTCGGTTAAAAACGGCTCTGCCTCTTCCCAGCGCGGCGCGACGAGGATGAGCGGACGGTCGGCGGGGGCGACGTCGACATGCGGGGTATAGGACGAGGAAGTACGTGTTCCGATCATTGGTGTTGCTTTCGAATCCGGGTGGACATGGCGCAGGGGTGCGCGGGGCAAACGCTGGTGATGAATTTGTCCCGCGCGGCAATTGGGTTAGTGGCCCTTGATGGAGTTGAGGAAGTCCTGGGCGCGCTTGGTCTGGGGGTGGTCGAAGAACTCGTCGGGCGTGCCGGTTTCTACGATCTGGCCGTCGGCCATAAAGACGACGCGATCGGCCACGCGGCGGGCAAAGTTCATCTCGTGCGTAATGACGATCATCGTCATGCCCTGCTGGGCCAGACGGACCATGACCTCGAGCACCTCGTTGATCATTTCGGGATCGAGGGCGCTTGTGGGCTCGTCAAAGAGCATAGCCTTGGGCTGCATGGCGAGTGAACGAGCGATGGCCACGCGCTGCTGCTGGCCGCCCGAAAGCTGCACGGGCACCTTGTCGGCCTGCTCGGCCACGCCCACGCGGCTCAGCAGGTCCATGGCGCGCTCACGGGCCTCGTCCTTGGAGACGCCCAGCACGTCGACCGGTCCCAGCATGACGTTCTGCAGCACCGTCATATGTGCAAACAGGTTGAACTGTTGGAACACCATGCCCAGCTCGGCACGCATGCGGGCAAGGTCCTTGCCTTCCTGCGGCAGGGGGGGG
>CABUTL010000056.1 GCA_902494375.1 uncultured Collinsella sp. | reverse complement strand
TTGGCAAAGACGCCGCAGCGACTGGCGATGGGATAGATGGTGGTGGCGTTGGCCGCGAGTTCGTTAAGGCCGCTGGCGTCGGTGTGCAGCAGAGTGGCCATCTGGTCGATGAACGCGCCCGTGCCGCCGGCGCAGGTACCGTTCATGCGCTGCTCGATGCCGTTGTCGAAGTAGATAATCTTGGCGTCTTCGCCACCCAGCTCGATGGCAACGTCGGTGGCCGGGATGAGGGTCTCGACGGCACGCTTGCTGGCGATGACCTCCTGAACAAACTCCAGGTCGAGCCACTGGGACAGCAGCAGGCCGCCCGAACCGGTGATGGCGCAGGTCATTTGGGCCGTCGGCAGCACGGTCGCAGCACCCTCGAACAGGTCGCGGGCGCAGGCACGGACGTCGGTGTGGTGGCGCTGGTACTTGGCGTAGACGATCTGGTTGTCGTCGTTGAGCACAGCGAGCTTAACGGTGGTGGAGCCCACGTCAATGCCCAGGTGCAGGTTGCCACGAGCGTTCTCGGGGTTGAAGATTGCACCTTCGGGGGCGTGGGCGGCGGCTACGGGCTCGGCGGCGGTGGCGGGCTCGCTAGCGACGGACGTCTCCCCTGCCGCGTTCTTGGCATCGGCAACTACCTCGGCAACTTTCTCGGCAGCCGCGGCCGCAGCCTTCTGCGCGGCGTCCACCACGGTGGGCGCGGCCTCACGCGCGGCAGCGACCATACGGTCCTTGATGCCCTCGACGAGTTTGCTCATTGTCTCTCCTCTTAGTTGTTGGACTCGACGGTTGCGGCGGTGTCGGCCGCGTCCTCGAGCTGCAGGTTCAATAGCTTCAAGCCGTATTCCGGCACGTTGATATCGATGGGTTGGCCATATAGGTCGCCGGGACGCACAAAGGCGATAACCGTCATAATGCGCGCCATGGCCTCGGGCGATTCGGTGAGCCCACGCTCAAACCAGCGCTGAATCAGGCCGACCTCGGCGCTCACGACGTAGGTAACGTAGTAGTCAAAGAATGTACCCAGCGCCAAGCCCAAAATGCCCGTCTGCGCACGCGGTACCACAGCCTCACGAGCGGTATCGATGATTCTTTTAATGAAGGCCTGGTCGCCGCCCGGACCCAGCAGTGATCCGATCAAATCGCGGTTGGCCGCAAGGTAGCGCAGCAACTCAACCGAACCGGGCGCCGGCTCGAGCTCATCGATGTTGTGATAGAGATCGGGCAGTTGAGCTGCGGTGATGAGCTCAATGCGCTCACGAATCTCGGCCAGCAAGCCGTCCTCGATTTGATTGATAAAGTCGGGAATATCGCGGTAGTGCGAATAGAACGTGCGGCGCGTAAGGCCAGCGCGCTCGGTGAGCGACGCGACATTAATGCGCGAAAGGTCGCCGCTTTCGGCAAGCTCGCTGGCAAGTGCCTGGCGAAGGGCACGCTGCGAGCGAAGGGACCGGCGATCGCATTTCTCGAGCTGGGACAAGCGTCCTCCTTGTTACTCAGCCTGTGCGCTATTGCACAGTGCGAGTATTATTGCACACCGTGTGCATCAACACGTAAAGGCAATATTTTGGATGTGTTAAAGGGACAGTTTCTTTGCCATATTCAGCGACCGCCTAGGTTGTGCCAGTTGTGCCTGGCTTTTGGAGCGGCATTGCCGATTGTTCAAAATGTCATTCGTGGGTAGAATAGTGTCGACGGCAGCCCAAGTTCTGGAAAGCTGGGCAGCGCCGTTGTTTGCATTAGGGGGTCAACGCCTTAGCGGCGGCGACCCCTTCTGTTGCGCTTCGAACGCTGCTTGAGTGCCTCGGAAAGGCCGACAAGCGCCGTGAAGAACGAGACCAAAGCAGTCAGAAGCCTCACGAAATCAATCAAATCGGTCATGGGCATCACCTCCCATCAGATGGAGGGCGCTGCCCGGCACATGGAACTGCCGTCAACGATACCGATTCTATCAAAGCGCAGTTAGATATGCGAATGTTTGTTCGCATTTCAGAAGATCGGAACTCGGGTATGGCGAAGGAACAGTTCCTTTGCCATACCCGAGCTTGTCGCCGAACTGCTACCTACATTTTTCGAGTTATTCGGCCACGCTGCTGGTTCTGCATAAATGCACCACCGGGATTATCTGAGAGTTTTTGTCCTTATTTGAGCGCATACATGCCCATTTGCGCACTTACGTCACCGAATCAAACACCATTAGAGGTATGAATGTTCCTGCGAGGGCATCTTTAGCCATTTAACGACCTCCGACAGGCCGAATAACTCGAAATTTGTTGGTGGCGAAAGCGTAACAGTCCTATACGCCAAAAGCCGGCATCTCCCATGTGACAAAGGGAGCGTCCCTTTGCCACATTATTCGATGACGGTGCGAGAATTTTGCTTATGCATGGTGGCAAGCATGTGTTTGGGGACGGCGTGGACCATGCAGCTGCCGATAGTCGCGCTCGCGGCGGCCTTGGCGGCATCGCTTGCGTTTTTGGTCGCGTAGCTGTGGCGGAAGCGTTTGAGCATGGCGATGTCGTTGCCGCCGTCTCCGTAAACCGCGACCTCATCCTCGGCAATGCCGTAGTAGCCCGCCAGCCAGGCCACGCTCTCGCCCTTGTTGCACGCCACGTCCGTGATCTCGAACATCACCGGATCGAACGGCGCGTTGACCACGCGGTCCGATCGCTCGGCCAAATACGCCTTAAGGTCGCGCTCCAGCTCGGGCGAGGTCACACGGCAGTTGATCTTGCACACATCGTGGCGCAGGATGTCGCCGATCGACTGATCGAAATACTGCTCCTCGTGATACCCGCCACGCGCGCGCATGCCGCGCATCACGATGCGCTTGATAGGCCTGTCCTTCTTAAAACCCGCCTGGTGCATCTCGAACGATCCACTCGAAAACATGCCGTCGGGCGTGGAGCAGTCAAAACAGATATCCGGAAACTCCTTGAGCAGCTCCTCGGTGATCTGTGGGTCGATGGTCCAGGTCTTGAGCACCTCGCCATGGCTGTTACGCACGATGGATCCGTTGGAGCAGCAGGCGTCGAGTGCCAGACCTGTAAAGCCATGCTCGCCGATCGGCAGCGTCGAACGTCCGGTCGCGGGAACCACATGCAGGCCAGCCTCGGTCAGCTCGCGAATGGCACGGCGGATGGTCCCGTCTGCCTCGTGCAGGGCATTCAACAGCGTTCCATCTAAGTCACTCGCAAACATCTTGATCATGGGCGTGCCTCTCCTTCGTCTGCACGATATTGTAGACGAAGGAGAGGCGCGCCCAAACAATGCCGTCCCGGCGCGGCATACCACCGCCTCCACAAATTCACGGTGCCCCTACGCCTTAAGACAATTGCCACAAGCGACTTTTCAGCCGATAAAACTGCACCGTCGTCAATGTCAGCACCGCCAACATTCCTGCGAATACAATCGCCGGAGCCCATCGATCATATGCGAGCCCGTAAACCAATTGGCCAATAGGCATTGCACAGGAAAGCGTCATGTAAACGAGTGCCAGCACTTTTCCGCAGAGTTCCTTTGGCGCTGACCGCTGAACGAATGAAACGATTTCAACCGATGTAATGCTTGCCCACGCCATGACCCATGCCGAGCCGGCCGCAAGCGCGGCAAACGCAAATTCATCAGGACCGCTCAGTAGCGTGACAATAATCGGTACGACTCCAAAACAGATCATCGCAACATATCGACATATGCCCTTGAAGGAAAAACGATGCGGCCAAATACCGACCAAACCACTGCCGACAAGACCACCCAAGCCCATAGCCACCTCAATAATCCCAACAAAGGATGACTGTATTCCGAGATGCTTTGAAACAACAATGGGAGCACCAATCGTTAACCCAACTAACGCAAGGTTCAAAATAGCCGCAAGCAAAAACACAACGAGCAATGATGCGTTTTGAAACAGGTACCGAATCGACTCCCGAAAATCGCTTCGGCATGTCGAGCAAGTCGTACTGTCCCCTGTCATTCCAGATGAGGCATTTTGCTTGAGTGCGCCCCCGAACAGTAGGGCTGACATCGCAAACGTCAACGCCGCGGTTTCGCATAGAGCATCGATACCAAAGCACCCATAGACTGCCGTCCCGACTACAGGCCCCAAGATATTGCTCGCCATGGTTATCTGCGAGACCAACGCAGTGGCACGCTCAACCTTTTCTGGGCCCGTCATGCGCACCGTCTCAATTTGAAGCATCGGCTTCAGCAGCGATTGGATGCCATATTGGACGCAAAGCATTGCTGCCACGACAATCGCAAGAGGCAGCGACCGCTTCATAGGGATAAACAACAGCGATGCAGCCATCAGAACAATGCCGAGCACCACAAGAACCCCGCGATGTCTTCCCCGATCCGCCAAGATTCCGCCAACCGGAGTCGCGAGCACGCCCGGTATGAACGCTATCGCCGCGACGGCGCCATATAACGTTGACGAGCCGCTGCAATCGAACAAGTAAAGCGGGCACGCAAAGCACAGTGCCGACAACATCGAATACGCGCACAGCTGTGCAACAAGAAGACCGAAAAGCCTGATAGATCGCACTGTTTTTTGCACCAACGAGAGGCTACTCCTCCGCATTCCAGCCATAAGCCCGCCCCCTATACATACCATTAGTATGTATTTAATGACTTGAAAAGGGCAGCCGTGGCTACCCTTACAAATCAATTACATACCGTCAGTATCTATATTACCACCCAGCACGGTTCCATACGTCCCAAATCTGAGCCGTTGTCTGAAGCACTTCATTACCCAAATCGAGCCCCACCGCGGCCGCCATCTGCGCCAAACATTGCGCGCGAGCGAGCATTCGATCTTTGGTCTCGAGCGGACGGAACAGCGGCAGCAGCCAAAGATTCGCCAACAACGATACGGCCTCAGCCGCTTCGCGCGGGCATTCGCACGCAATGGAGCCGTCGGCGATGCCCTCCTCGATCACTGGCAAGAGATAGCCCTCGGCCGACTCGTCGAACGAGCCCTGGTACTGCATCGCCAGTAGACGCGAGCTTTTTACCGGATCTGCCGCAGGATGCATGCGTGCCCATAGCTCAATTTGTGGAACGACAGACTCGGGCGCGTACAGTCGCTTGAGCTTTTGGGCTCCGGTCATATTGCCGATACCAAGCGTTGAGCGACGTTGCTCAACAATCGGAGCCATTGCCCGATCAAATGCGGCGTTGAAAATCTCCTCTTTGCTCTTAAAGTGATGATAGACAGCACCCTTGGTCATGCCATCGAGGCGGTCGACGATATCTTGAATGCTCGTCCCCTCATAACCCTGTGCGCAGAATAGCTCCAGCGCCGCGTCGAGAATCTTCGCAACCGTCTCCTCGGGATATTTATTACGACCCATAATCCGTCCATCCGCAACGCAAGTCTTGTGCCTCATTGCAGCATTTTAACGTTGCGGATGGTAGGCGGTCGATTCTACACCGCAGCGGGGCCGTGTTCGCCGGTACGGATGCGGATAACCTCCTCGACCGGCTCGACCCAGATCTTGCCGTCGCCGACGGCACCGGTGCGAGCGGCGTTGCAGATAATCTCGACAATGCCGTCGACGTGCTCGTCGGCGCAGATGAGGGTGAACTGCACCTTAGGGATCGTGTTGACAAGCAACTCGTTGCCGCGCACGTATTCCTTCCAGCCATGCTGTGCGCCACAGCCCTGTACCTGGTTGATAGTCATGCCACGAACATCGGCAGCAAACAGCGCGTCTTTGAGAACCTCAAGCTTTTCCTGACGCACGATAGCCGTGATCTTTTTCATAATGAATTCCTCTCTTTATCAAATAAATGAATTGCCATTCAATGACGCGGGTTTCCCAGGTGCCGCAGATTGGGTTGAAAGAGGAGCGCCGCGTACTTTTGTACGCAAGCGACGGTTTGAAACCCAAGGTGCGGTGCCTGGGGAAGCCGCGCGACGGTTTGAAGGGCAAGGTGCGGAGCCTGGGGAAGCCGCTAGTCAAGTCCCGAGAAGGAGGGATACGCGCTCTCGCCGTGTTGGCTCGCATCCAAGCCCAGCGCCTCGTCGGCCTCGTCCACGCGCAGGCTGCCGTGGAACAGCACCTTGACCACCGCGGCGATCACCAAGTCGAGCACCAGTACAATAGCGACCGTCACCACAATGCCCAAAATCTGCGAGACGAGCAGCGACACGTCGCCCGTGTAGAACAGGCCACCCTTACCGGTCCACGAGAGCTCCGGCACACAGAACAGGCCCGTGAGCACGCCGCCCAAGATGCCGCCGATGCCGTGGCAGCCGAACGCGTCGAGCGCATCGTCGTAGCCAAACTTGGTCTTAAGATGGCTGATGGCCAGGTAGCAGACAGGCGAGACGATCAGGCCCATGACCAGCGCCGCCCACGGCTCGACAAAGCCCGCACCCGGCGTGACCACCACAAGGCCCGCAACCAGACCGGTGCTGGCGCCCACCAGCGTGGGGCGACCGGTGTGCACGCGCTCGACGGCAAGCCACGAGACCATGCCCGCCGCGCTGGCCGTCAAAGTGTTGAGGATGGCGAGTGCCGCCACGGCATTGGCCTTAAACTCGCTGCCGCCGTTAAAGCCAAACCAGCCAAACCAAAGCAGACCGGCGCCCAGCGCCACAAACGGCACGTTATGCGGACGGTAGCTCACCATGCCAAAGCCGCGACGACGGCCGAGCATTAAACAGAGAATCAGACCCGTGAGACCCGACGAAATGTGCACCACGTCGCCGCCGGCAAAGTCGAGTGCGCCGATAATGTCACCGATAAAGGAGCCATCGCCGCCCCAAACCATGTGGGCAAGCGGCGCATAGACCACAAGCAGCCAAATGCCCAGGAAGGCCGTCATGGCACCAAACTTGACGCGGCCGGCCAGGCTGCCCGTGACGATAGCAGCCGTGATCATGGCAAATGCCATCTGGAAGGCGATGTTGATGATCTGGGGGTAGGCGGCGCCGTCCGCGGCGTTGCCCTCGGCCGCCTGCAGCACCTGGTTGAGCACCGACCCCAGCACATAGCGGTAGCCCTCCTGGCTGGTGGCGGCCTCCACCGCCTCAGAGATGGCGCAGCCCAGGGAGCCAGTGGTGCCCGGGTGCTCGGCCAGGATCTTCCGCCCCACGGCGGTGGTCTCCGAGGGGGAGGGGGTCACCGAAGCGCCGTAGGTCCGCATGACCTCCCGGCGGAAGGGCTTCTGCTCATAGCTCACCTTCACCATGTACACCTGGCAGTCCAGGCCCAGGTAGGCGCAGGCCATGGACAGGGCGGTGCCCCACTGGCCGGCGCCGGTCTCGGTCGTGACGCCGCGCAGCCCCTGCTGCTTGGCGTAGTACGCCTGCGCGATGGCGCTGTTGAGCTTGTGCGAGCCGGAGGTGTTGTTGCCCTCGAACTTGTAGTAGATGTGCGCCGGGGTACCCAGCTTCTCCTCCAGACAATAGGCGCGCACCAGCGGAGAGGGACGGTACATTTTATAGAAATTCCGCACGTCCTCGGGGATGGGGATATAAGGGGTATGGTCGTCCATCTCCTGCTTTACCAGCTCGGCGCAGAACACGTGGCCCATCTCCTCCGCCGTCATGGGCTTCAGGGTGCCGGGGTTCAGCAGGGGGGCCGGCTTGTTCTTCATATCCGCGCGAACATTGTACCAATACCGGGGCATCTCGTCCTCGGAGAGATAGATCTTGTAGGGAATGTCG
>CABUTL010000055.1 GCA_902494375.1 uncultured Collinsella sp. | reverse complement strand
GCCGCGACCCCCAAGGTCGCCAAGCATGTGCTGGAGGACGGCACCGCCGCCTGGCAGAAGGCCGCCGACGCCACGGTCGCCGACGACCTGTACTGGCGCCTCTCTGCCACGGTCCCGGCCGGGCTCACGGCCTACGACACCTATACGGTGCGGTTCGTCGACACCATGAGCGCGGGGCTCGACCCCTCCAAGGTGGCCGCGAGCATGCGCGTGTACGTGGCGGCGGGCGCGGACGGCGGCTTCGACGCCGTCTCGACCGGCAGGGACGGCCGCGCCGGCACCGAGCCCGCGAAGGGCTGGACCGACATCACGGCCCAGTGCGCCACCAAGGTAGCGGCCGACGGCAAAACCTTCACCGTGCGCACCGGCGACCTGATCGCCGCGCTCGGCGGGGCCGACGCCTTCACCGCGGGCGCCCGCGTGGTCGCCGTGTACAACGCGCCGCTCAACAGCGCGTGCAACCACGGCATCGCTAAGGGCAACCCCAACGAGGTCTACCTGCGCTACCCGCGTTCTCCCTTTGCCGACCAGTCCGGCGACGCCGGCTTCACCCGCACGCCGAGCGATGACGCGTGCGCCTACACCTGGGATCTCGCGCTCACCAAGCGCGGCAGCGACGGCGACAAGCCGCTTGCCGGGGCGGTCCTGAGCATCGCCGACGACCGCGGCCGCACGCTGTCGGCCGACGGCACGTGGGATGCGGAGGGCAAGGCCACCGTCACCACGGGCGAGGACGGCCGCGTGACCGTATCGGGCGTGGACTCGGGCAAGCTGGAGGTCCGCGAGCTCAAGGCGCCCAAGGGCTACACCGCCTTCGAGGGTACGCGCTCCGTGACGGTCAAGGCCGAGGGCCTGGACGTCGACCAGGTGGCCGCCGCCAAGCCCAAACTTACCATCACGGCCGAGACGCCCCTGCGCGCCGACAGTGCGGACGGGTCGACGGGCAGCCTGGAGGCGTCGCTCATCAACACGCCCACCGGCACACCCCCTAGCATTACCACCGGAGGCTTTATGCCCTCGACTGGCGATATGGCAATGTACGCCGCGGCCGCCGCAGCGGTCGCCGGAGCCGCGCTCATCGTGGTCGCGCTCCTGGTCAAGCGGGGAGGTGGCAGCCATAAAGAGTAGCTGGCAGCCCCACAGAGAGCGGGGCGAGACGTAGCGAAGTAGATGCTAAGACACAGACAGATGATGACCGATCGAATGAGTTACGAAGTAGAAAGCAGAGGAAAGAAGATGCACATGAACAAGAACATCGCACGCCTGGCAGTAACCGCCGGCCTCACAGCAGCGCTGAGCTTCGGCGGTGTGATGGCGCCGGTGACCATGGCGTTTGCAGCTGAGGGTGCGGCTGCAACGGCCACTGGCTCGGTGACCATCACGAACGTTAAGGACAACGATACCGAATTCTATGGCTATCAGATTTTTAATGCTGACGTTGCGATGGTCAACGGTAAGACGGTTGTGAGCAATATCACCTGGGCGAACGATGGTGTGGAGGCGGCTGTCGAGAATGTCATTAAGGAAAACGGTTACGGTGGCGCAACCGCTCAGGATGCTGCAGACTGGATAACGTCCAATGTGACAGGGACCGATGAGACAACCCGTGTTGACTCTAATCACATTGCTTATAAGATTGCCGCTGCCGTAGACGATCTTACTGACAAGACGACAACGACCAAGCGCGTTGCCTCCGGCCTTAAGCATGGCTACTGGCTCTTTGTGACCAAGGCTGACACTATTAATGAGGGTGAGGCGGGCACATCTCCCATCTTCACTGTCGTGGGAAACGCGCCTGTCGAAATCACCGAGAAAACTGGCATCCCCACCGTCGAGAAGAAGATCGTGAGCGATGCCGATAGCAAAGAGCACGATGCTGCCGACTCCCAGATTGGCCAGGACGTGACGTACAACCTTTACGGCACCATTGCCGAGAACTACGACAAGTACGTCACGTATTTCTACGAGTTCTCCGATCAGATTTCCAAGGGCCTGACGCTGCACCCGGGCGCCAAGGTCTATGTGTATGCGAGCAAGGAGGATGCGAAGAAAGATCTTGCACGCACGAAGGGTAAGGATATTACGTCGAATTTTAATGAGGTGACGGCAGCCGCGGCCACCGATGGCAGCAAGACGACGAAATGGACTTGCGATGACCTGAAGAAGGTCACGGAGGTCAATAGCGGCTCCTGCATCGTCGTCTCCTATAAGGCGCAGATTAACGCGGACGCTATTGTTGCCGGCACCGAGAGTAACGACAACGCCGTGATACTGAAGTATTCCAACAATCCCATGGACAAGTTCAGTACGGGCCAGACTCCGTCCGACAGGGTCAAGGACTACACCTACGGCCTCAAGATCAACAAGGTCGACCTTGGTACCGAGAAAGCATTGAAAGATGCTAAGTTCACTATCACAACTAACGGTGACGAGAACAGCGCAAACGTTAAATATGTCAAGGATGATGGCACTTTGAGCGACACCGAGGTCGTTCTATCGACGAACGCCAATGGCGTCATTACGCTGACCGGACTCGATGCCGGCATCTATACGGTCACGGAGGTTACTGCCCCCTCAGGTTACACCGCGGTCGACCCCTTTACCTTCGAGATCAAGCCGACTATGACCGCCGATGGTCCGAAGGCTGGTCTTACTAAGCTCGATGGGGTACTTACGACTGACCAGGGCGGCAAGGTCATTGCCGGTATCACCGATGGGGAAGCCGGCGATAACAACCTGACGGCGAAGCCTAAATCGGATAAGGACGATGACGGCACCTTCAACATCACCGTTGGCGATACCAAGCAGGTTGGCCTCCCGCTCACCGGTCTTAACGGCGTGACCTTCACTTGGATCGCTGGTGGCGCGGTGCTGTGCATTGGCGTGGCGCATCTCATCCGCAGCCGTAAGCAGGCTGAGGAGTCCGAGCAGGAGTAACGCTCACTCACCCATCCCTTTGGCAGGTGGGATGTGATGGCCATGAGACTTGCGGACACTTTTCTCGTCCATCCACGTTCTTGCTTTGCCACTCTCTTTTCGGGGCAGACTTCGCACTGGAGTCTGCCCCGTTTTTTATGGACAACACAGGCAGCCTCCACCGTCCGATGCGGATTCATCCGTCATCGCGTTTCTTGACTCGTATGAAGTTCGGTTTAAGGTCCGTAGGCGCACGCGCGGTGCGGACGGTAGAAGGCATTTGCGCCGCAACAAGCGCAAATAAGAATGCCCGGGGGTAGGATCCCGGGCATTTAACTAAAGCTGAAAACTAGGCCGCCCGCGCTCCAAAGTACTTACGCGGGGTGCGTCGTTTTCTATCGATATTGTATCCCGAATCACCCCGCCGATCCGTGATATTTTGAAAACTCAAATGTTGGCCTATGCACGAAAGGAATCTCGTTAATTCCGAAAATAATGTATAATTCCAATTTAAACTGGAATCAAACGAAAACGATGGAAATGAACGAAGCGCTAATCTACTTACAAGAAGCACTAGGCCTCTCCGCCAAGACCAAAACTTGGCCTGGATCCGCACACTTGCCGCTGCATCTGCGGGTGATTGAGGTCCGCGCTGTTGACGCAAACGGTTTTTCGTTTTTGCTTGCAAGTTTGCCTACAGGCGTCGGGCTTCCCGAGGCTAAGAGGGTCTATAGTCAGCTAGCCTTGCGTGCGGAGATTCCTGTTGTCGTTTCGTTTCCTGATGCCGATGCACGTCAGCGCAAAGCATTGGTCGCACAAGGGATTTCCTTTGTCTGCCCAGGTAGACAGGCTTTTCTTCCATTTATGGGCACAGCCTGCACGGAGAGGGGCGGTGCTTGGCTTCACAATCACGCGACCAAGATGTCACCCAACGCACAGGCTGCCGCAATCTGGGGAGCAGCCCAGGAGCCATATCGCCCCTATGACCTTTGTCGTGCGCTTGGGATTTCGGCAAGCCGCGCGAGTGAGGCCATAACCGAGCTTGTCGACAGGGGGCTCGCGAGGCGCGAGCGTCGCGAGCGACGTGTCGTCGTGTTCCCTGTTGCCGTGGATCTTCTGCTCAGCGAGCACATGGCAGAGCTCTCCTCGCCAGTCTCGAAGGTCTGTTTTGCAAGGAAGACGCCGCAGATCGACTATCTTGCTGACGCTGGGGAGACGGCGCTCGCTGCGCGTTCGATGCTCGCTGCGCCGGGTATGGAACAAAAGGCCGTCTTAAGAAGTGCATGGCGTCAACTGAGCGACCTCGAAGTCGCAGACGGGGAGTTGCCGGATAACGAAACGGCAATGATCCAAGTGTGGCGCTATGTGCCCGTGTTTGCCGACTCCTCCCGCGTCGACGACATTTCGCTTGCGCTATCTTTGGCGGCAATCGACGATGAGCGAATTCAGCTCGAAGTCGATCGCATGTTTGGAAAGGAATATCCATGGCAAAAAGCGCTGTAGAAGGCCTTCAAGAATTTCAGCAGCATATGCAAGAAGCTGCAGGATCGTATGCCCTTATCGGCGGCACGGCATGCGACATTCTGCTCGCGGAGGCGGGGCTTTCGTTCAGGGCGACTCACGATTTTGATGTGGTAATTGTCGCCGATGACCGGTTGCCTCAGACGGCAGAAGCTATATGGACTTTGGTACGTGATGGCGGTTACCGCTGCGGCTGGGGCGAAGGCAAAGGTTCATGTTTTTATCGGTTTACAGAGCCTAAGAGGCCGGGTTACCCCCATATGATCGAACTCTTCGCGAAGTGCCCTGACTTTATAAAGGGTCGTGAGGGGATTGATGTGGCGCCAATTCACGTTGATGAAAACATAAGCAGTCTGTCGGCAATTTTGTTGGACGATGCTTACTACAGCTTGTTCCTTCAGGGAATTCGGACCGTAGGCGGCGTTTCGGTCCTGGGTACGGAATACATTGTCCCGTTCAAAGCGAAGGCGTATCTCGACCTAAAAGCTAGAAGGGAAGCGGGGGAGAACGTTGATTCGAGGAAGGTAAAAAAGCATAAACGCGATGCGCTGAGACTTGCTCAGCTGCTCGGCGAGTCGGAAGGTGTCGACCTGGGCGGAGAACTGAAGGACGATATGCTTGCGTTTGTCAAAGATTGTGAGGTGGGCGACGTCAATCTGAAACAGATTGGGGTTGCGGGCGTAACGATGGCGCAGTTGCTCGAGACGATGAAAGCAACATATGGCTTGATTGGTTGAGTGGGGTTACGTGGCCCGGACGGTGCAGCCAAGCTGCGTTGTCCGGCGCATGAGCTCGCTAATCGGCTATTATTTGTTTAGACAACTTGAGCTGTAGAGGAGTGACCGGCGATGGTGCAGGGCGCCAAACATATGAAGAGCAATAACGCCGCGGACAACGGTGGCTCAAACCCTCAGCCCAAACCTCAACCAAAGCCCAAGCGCCGTCGCAAGCGGCTGCCGCGCTGGGCCGACCGGCTCATCACCATCGTCATCATCCTTATTGGCGTGGGCCTTATGACCTGGCCGTGGATCTTGGACCGGCTCGAAGCCTCGGGCGTGTTTAACCAGATCAGCACCGTGTCCAGCACCGTTGACGCGCTGTCTGCCGAGGAGCGCGAGCGCATCCTGCTCCAAGCTCGCTCCTTTAACGAGCAGCTGGCGGGCGAGACCACCGAGCTTCCCGCCGACCAGATCGAGCCCTACGCTCAGCAGCTCATCTTTGACCGCGACCCCATGATGAGCTGGGTCGAGATCCCCTCAATCGACGTGAGCATGCCCATCTACCACGGTACGAGCGAGGAGGTCCTCATGGCGGGCGTCGGCCATCTGGAGGGCACGAGCCTGCCGGTGGGCGGCACCTCGACGCATTGCGTGCTCACCGCGCACTCGGGCATGCGCAACCTGAGCATGTTCGACGACATCCACTCGCTGGAGCCCGGCGACCTGGTGCTGCTGCACACCATGAACAAGACGCTCGCCTACAAGATGGTGGACTCCGAGGTCGTGCTGCCCGAGGAGATGGAGTCGCTGACCATCGAGCCCGGCGCCGACAAGGTGACGCTCGTCACCTGCACGCCCTACGGCGTGAACGACCATCGCCTGCTGGTGCATTGCGTGCGCACCAAGTACAACAAGAAGGACGTCGACAAGCAAAAGTCGCTGGTCGGCCGCCACTGGGGCAAGCGCGAGTTTGCCGTGCTTATCGTGGTCGTGGCCATTGTGCTGTTGCTACTGGACATCGTGATCCACGCGGTCCGCAAGCGCCGCAAGGCCAAGGCCTCGGCATAGGACATCGTTCAGAGCCACCACAACGGGGACAGGCACCTTTGTGGTGGTCGGGACTTCCAAACCATCACAACATTCGATGAAAATCGCGATTTTGGCGAAAAGCGCCGAATGTTGTGATGGTTTTCGTTGCGGGCGTGATGCTCTTCGTTGCGGGCGGGACGGTTTTCGCTATGGACGGTGCGGTTTCGTTGCAGAACCGCAAGCCCGCCGCCTGCCAGCCCGCCGCCCTCGTTACGTTTTCGCTGCATTTGGCTAAAGCACCTGCTCTAAGCGGCGTTGCCTTGTATACTAGAGCGGTTTATCTGTTATGCGGAAGGGAGCGCCTATGGCACTCAGCGAGAAAGACGTGCGCGGCATCGCCGAGTACGCAAAGATCGCACTGACCGATGACGAGCTCACCCAGATGACGTCCTACCTGAACGACGCCGTCCAGATGCTCGAGCCCGTCCTGCAATATGACTTACCCGACGTGGAGCCCACGTTCCATCCCATCGGAAGCCTGTCCAACGTGATGGGCGATGACCTGCGCGAGCCCGAGCGCGATTTGCCGCTCGACGTCGCGCTCGAAAACGCCGGCAGCGCGCGCGACCGCTACTTCCGCGTGCCGTCCATTTTGGGAGAGGGGGAGAGCGAGTAATGGCGCAGAGCTTCGATTCCCTTACCGCCGCCCAGATCGCCGCGGGCGTAGCTGCCGGCGACTTTACCGCTACCGAGGTGGCCCAGGCCTCCCTTGCCGCCATCGAGGCGCGCGAGGGCGGGGTCCAGGCATTCCTGCAGGTGGCGCCTGAGCTTGCGCTCGAGGCCGCTGCGCGCGTGGATGCCGACCGTGCCGCAGGCAAGTCGCTGCCCCCGCTCGCGGGCGTGCCGCTGGCCATCAAGGACAACATGAACCTCGTGGGCACGCGCACCACCTGCGCTTCCCGCATGCTCGAGAACTACCAGAGCGTCTACACCGCTACCTGCGTCCAGCGCATGCTCGATGCCGGCTGCCTGCCCATGGGCAAGGCCAACATGGACGAGTTTGCCTTTGGCAGCTCCACCGAGAGCTCGGCGTTCCACCGCACCAACAACCCTTGGGATACCGAGCGCGTGCCCGGCGGCTCCTCGGGCGGCTCCGCTGCCGCCGTCGCCGCGGGCGAGGTCGCGCTCTCGCTGGGCTCGGATACCGGCGGCTCCATTCGCCAGCCGGCGTCGCTGTGCGGCGTGGTGGGCTTTAAGCCCACGTATGGTGCCGTGAGCCGTTACGGCGTGGTTGCCTTTGGCTCGTCGCTCGACCAGGTGGGCCCCTTTGGCCGCACGGTCGAGGATGTCGCGCTGGCCATGAACGCGCTTACCGGCGCGGGCCACGATCCGTACGACTGCACCAGCCAGGATTGCGCCGTCGACTTTACCGAGCATCTCAACGACAGCATCGAGGGCAAGCGCGTGGGCATCATCCCCGCATTTATGGAGGCCGAGGGCCTGACGCCCGAGGTCAAGGCCGCTGTT
>CABUTL010000054.1 GCA_902494375.1 uncultured Collinsella sp. | reverse complement strand
GGCCACCTGAATCTGCCCGTCGGTGGGCTCGGTGTCCAGCACCCATTCACGCGAGCCGACCCAGCCGGCATCGATGGCTGCCTCTGAGCCGCGCATAAAGTCCTCCTCGTCGACCGAGCAAATGAGTGAGAAGCCACGGCGGGGCAGCTCGCCTTCTGCCGCCACGCGCTCGAGCGTATGGACCAGTGCGGCAATGGCGCAGGCCAGGCCACCCTTCATATCGCAGGCACCGCGGCCATAGAGTTTATCGTTGCGCACGATCGCTCCGAGCGGCGGAATGTCCGCGTCCCAGCCATCGCCCAGCGTAACGGTATCCATATGGCAGATATAGACGAGCCGTGGCTCGTCGCTCAGTCCCGGCACGGTGACCATAAGGTTGCGGCGCCCGGGGAGTACTTCGTGCTCTGCAATCTGCACGGCATCGAGTACCGGATGGCTCAGCTGCGCTAACCGTTCCTCAACCAACGCTTTGATATAGCGTTCAATCTCGCCCTCATACGCACCTGGGTCGGAACTGTCGATCCGCACGAGCCCCTGCGTAAGCCGCCAAGCAAAATCTGTATCAACCATAGGCACCTCACAGATAGTTAGGTCAACATACAGATTGTATGCCAAGAAGCGGCTCGGTGCACTTAATGGAGCGCTCACAAAAACGGGGGCGCCTCTCGTGCGAAAGGCACCCCCGCGGGCATTCAATGTCAGTGACGGGCAGGCCACATGGGGAGCTGCCCGTCAGGTCAGTCGGCGCTACTTGATCACGCGCACGCGATACATCGACGGAATCTGCTTGAGCGCCTCGATGGTGCTGCTGTCCAGGTGCTCGTCGGTGTCGAACATGGTGTAGGCGTTCTCGCCAGCGGACTCGTTGGTCATACGCTGCACGTTGGCGTTGTCCTTGGCAAGAATGGCCGTGATCTGGCCGATCATGTTGGGCACGTTGGCGTGCAGGCAGGCGATGCGGCTTGCGGCGCGCGCCTTGCCCATGCTGCAGGTGGGGTAGTTGACGCTATGTGCGATGTTGCCGTTCTCCAGGTAATCCTTGAGCTCGCTGATGGCCATGTCTGCGCAGTTGGCTTCAGCCTCACCGGTGCCGGCGCCCGAATGCGTGGTGATAAACGTATTGGGCATCTTGACCGTCTTGGGCGTGGCGAAGTCGCAGCTAAACCAGCTGAGCTTGCCCTCGCGCAGGGCGGCGTCGACGGCGTCTTCGTCGATGATGGTCTCTCGCGCGTAGTTGATGAGCACGGCGTCGGGTGCCAGCAGATCGATCTGCTGGGTGCTGATCATACCGATGGTGTCGGCCTTGCTGGGTACGTGCACGGTGAGGTAGTCGCAGCCGCGGCACAGGTCCTCGAGCGTGCCTACGCGCTGCACTTCGCGGCTCAGCACCCATGCGTGCTCGACGGAAATGAACGGATCGTAGCCGTAGACGTCCATGCCCAGATCGACGCAGGCGTTGGCTACCTTGGAGCCCACGTTGCCCAGGCCGATGACGCCGATGCGCTTGCCCTTGAGCTCGCGGCCCACAAAGGCCTTCTTGGCCTTCTCGGCATCGACCTGGATCTCGGGATCGTCGGCGTTGTCGCGCACCCAGTTCATCGATTGCACCACGCCGCGGCTCGAGAGCACCAGCATGCCTAGGACGAGCTCCTTGACGGCGTTGCTGTTGGCGCCGGGGGAGTTAAAGACGACGACGCCCTTCTTGGCGTACTCCTCGACGGGGATGTTGTTGACGCCGGCGCCGCAGCGGGCGATGGCGCGGATGCCCTCGGGCAGCTCGTAGCCGTGCAGGTCGGTCGAGCGCATCAGGATGGCGTCGGCCTCTTCGGCGGTGCTCACAAATTCGTAGCCCTCGCCAAACTCGACTTTGCCGTCTTTAGTGATGTCGTCGATGGTCTTAATCTTACGCATGGAAAAACTCCTTAGCAGGTTTGTCTAAAACAAGTGGTTTGAAGTGGCTGGTCGGCCCGCGCGTTGCGGGCTAGTTAGATCGCGGGCTCAAACTATGCTGCGCTTCGAAGTCCTTCATGTACGAGGCCAGTGCCTGCACGTCTTCCATGGTTACGGCGTTGTAGACGCTGGCGCGCATACCGCCCACCAGGCGATGGCCCTTGACGTTTTGAATCTGGTGCCCGGCCGCGCCTGCGACAAAGGCCGCGTCGAGTTCGGCGTCGCCGGTGCGGAAGGTGACGTTGGCGATGGAGCGGCTGTCGGCCTGCGTAGTGCTATGGAACAGCTCGCTGTGCTCGAGCAGGTCATAGAGCAGATTGGCCTTGGCCCAGTTGCGCTCGGCCATGGCGGCAAGTCCGCCGGTTTTCTCAACCCAACGGAACACCTTGCCGCATACGTAGATACCAAAGGTGTTGGGCGTGTTGAGCATGGAGCCCTTGGCGGCCTGGGCCTTGAGGTCCATGTACTGCGGCGTTTGCGCAAAGGCGGAGCCATCTGCGATGAGGTCGTCGCGCACGATGACCACGGTCACGCCCGCGGCGCCGGCGTTTTTCTGCGCGCCGGCGTAAATGAGCCCGTAGCGCTCAACGTCGAGCGGCTGCGACAGAAAGCAGCTCGAGACATCGGCGACCAGCGGTACGTCGCCGCAGTTGGGCAGCTCGTGGTACATGGTGCCAAAGATGGTGTTGTTCTGGCAGATGTAGACGTAGTCGAGCCCGTTGCTTGCGGCCTCGGCGGCAATGCGCGCGTTGACGTCGGCCATGGTGGGTATGCGGTCGAAATTGGTGTCCTTGGAGCTCGCGAGCAGCACGGCCTCGCCGTACTTGGCGGCTTCTTTGTATGCCTTGTTGGCAAAGTTGCCGGTCACGATGTAGCCGGCGCGCCCGCGGCGCATGAGGTTCATGGGGATGCCCGCAAACTGCAGCGTGGCGCCGCCCTGCAAAAACAGGACACGGTAGTTGTCGGGGATGCTCAGCAGACGACGCAGGGTTGCCTCGACGTCGTCGATAATCTGCTGGTACATGCTAGATCGATGGCTCATCTCGAGCACGGACATGCCACAACCGCGGTAGTCCATCATCTCGTCGGCGATCTCGGCGAGCACGCTGGTAGGCAGCGCGGCCGGGCCAGCTGAGAAGTTGTGCACACGTGCCATCTTCTAGTTCCCCCTCGTAGTCGTTTGAACGTTCGGGATACTTTAGCACAGTGGAGCGCCAGGCGCGACCGCATCACGGTAAAACTCGACTGCGCCGCTATGATTTGCAGGATGGTTACATGGGGGAGGGGTGCTTTACTCCTCAGGCAAATCCAAATCTGCGAGCGAAGGCATGAGGCTTTCTAGGCGCTTGATCTCTTCGTCGCAAATTAGCTACCTCCTGCCCGCTACGACGCGAGCGTGGCGATGACGGCTTCGTCGCCGGCGTATATTAGGGTGTTGCCGTCGGGGATGATCGTTTGGCCTTCGCGCTTGAGCATCACCACAATAAACGGATGCTTGCCTTGCGGCACATCGCGCAGGCGCTGGCCGGCCAGGTGACCGTGGGGCGTCACGGTGACCTCGCGCAGCGTAACCTCGGCACGCTCTTCAAACGTCGGGGCAGCCATCACCAATAGGTCGCCTTCCTCAATTACGGTATCGCCGTTGGGCAACACCGGGTGCGCACCGTCGCGCAGTACCAGGACCACCAGCATGTTCGTTGCGCTGCCAATGTCGGCGAGCGAGCGTCCGGCAAACGGATGTCCAGCGCCTACTTTGAGCTTGACGAACGACATGCCGTCTTCGTCGCGGTAGTCGTTAAAGGTGCGACGCACGTCGCCGGTCGCATCGATCATATCGAGCTTCTTCGCCACCGCCGGCAGCAGCGAGCCCTGCACCACAATGCTCGACACGGCAATCGCAAACACCAGGTCAAATAGGTCGTGTCCGCCGGGAACGCCGGCCACTACGGCAAAGAGACTAAAGACGACCGAAGCCGCTCCGCGTAGGCCCGCCCAGCTTACGAGCGCGACCTGGCGGGGATTCGTCTTAAAGGGCGCTAGGAGCACGCCGACGGCGATGGGGCGGCTCACGAAGAGCATGAACGCCATGAGTGCCAGGCCCGGCAGCAGCATCTGCGGCAGGCGTGCGGGCGTTACGAGCAGGCCGAGCAAGAAGAAGATCGTCATCTCGGCCATCTCGGTGAGGGTGTCAAAGAAGTGCGCCATCTCGACTTTGCCGGTGATGTCGCTGGCGCCCAGCACAATGCCGGCCAGGTATACAGCCAAAAAGCCGTTGCCGCCCAGGTAGCTCGGCAGCGCGTAGGCGACGATGGCCACGGCGAACAAATAGATGGTCTGCGCGCCCTCGGCCGTTGCGTGCGCGCGTTCAATCAGGCGGCCCGCCGCCCAGCCGATGGCGAGGCCCAGGCCCACGCCCAGGATAATCTGCTTGGCCAGCAGCACGGGGATGTTAATGTCGCCGCCGGCCGCGAGTGTGGCGAGCACGGCGGTGAGCATGTAGGCGACGGGGTCGTTGGAGCCCGATTCGACCTCGAGCAGCGAGTCGGTGCCGCCCTTCAGCGAAAGGTTGTGCTCGCGCAGCACGCTAAAGACGCTGGCCGCGTCGGTGGATGCCACGACCGATCCCAACAGCAGGCCGTCGATCCAGTCGAACCCCAGCGCGAAGTGGGCGAACACGCCGGTGATGCCGGCAGTGATGACGACGCCGAGCGTGCTCAGCAGCACCGCCGGCACAGCGACGGGTTTGGCACGGTCGATATTGGTGTTAAAGCCGCCGTAGAACATGATGAACAGCAGCGCCGTGCTGCAGACGGTTTCGGTGAGCGCATAGTCGCTAAAGTCGATATGCGCCGGGCCGTTGACGCCCAACAGCATGCCGAGCGCGATAAAGATGAGCAGGGTGGGGAAGGGGAGCTTTTTGCCGACGGGTTTGATGGTCAGACACAGAATGATGACGAGGCCGATAAAGAGAAGGATCTGGTTCATGGATGGTGTCCGCTCCTGGTTGGTTGGCGTGGCACGGTCAGTTGCCTGCGGTTATTTGTACCCAAAGATGGTGGGTTTATGGGGTTGGATTGCGGGCGTGCGCGATATCGTCATAGACGGCTGCCGTCTTTGCCTCTGCTCGGAAACCCTTTCCAGCTTTATTGCAACGGAGTACAATGGGTAACGTTTAAGTTCAACTTGAAGTTTTAGTTGCGGCGCCGGGCTTCGGCCGCAATGCAAGGAGAGGCGTACCATGGCGATCTATGTGACATCTGATGCTCACGGGCACGTGCGTGCGCTTGACGAAGCCCTGTCTAAGATCTCGTTGACGTCCGACGACACGCTGTACGTGCTGGGCGACATGATCGATCGCGGGCCCGATCCGGTCGGCGTTATTAAGCTCGTGCGCTCGCTGCCCAACGCCCACGTGCTCAAGGGTAATCACGAGCAGATCATGCTCGATGCCATCATTGGCCAGGATCCGCTCGATGCCGAGACCTGGGATATCAACGGTGGTTGGACGACGCGCGAGCAGCTCAACGACATGGAATTTGAGGCATACGAGGAGCTCGTGCGATGGATGGCCGCGCTGCCGCTCTACGCAGTGGTCGAGACCGAGGAGCGCCCGTATCTGCTGGTACATGCTGGAATCGAGATGAAGGCGGCGCGCGCGTTTTTGCTTGAGCATGGCGTCGATTGTGCCGATGGCGTTGGAGCGGTGGGTGCCGATCGCGAGCTGCTGCAGCAGATGCTCGCGGTGCAGTCGTCCGATGACCTGCTGTGGATTCGTCATGGCTATTGGGATGCGTCGACCGGGCTGCTTTCTGCCGAGGGCAAGGGCCCGGTCGTGGTGAGCGGTCACACGCCCACGGTATCGCTTGGGCGCTATTGCGAGGTCGGTGGTCTGGCGGGGCTCGATGAGGAATCGGGACGCGGGCAGATCGTGCGCTTGGGCGGCGAGGACACTGCTGGTGTGCCCGATCGCATCGACATCGACTGCGCCGCCGCCACCGGCTCCGAGTTCGGCCGCGTGGGCATCCTGCGCCTGGACGACGGGGCCGAGTTCTACGCGAACATCAACCCGGGCGAATAACCTTGTTCCGCCGATCTACCGTAGCTAATTTGGGACGGGGCTTTTTTGACTACTTTTGCCCTTCTGCCCGCTAATTGATTTCTCTGGGACGGGGATTAAATAATCATTTGGCTGCCCGCTGGCTAAGTGAGTAGACTTTTTTGGAAATGCCGAGCACCCAACATATTTGCCTCAATAAAACCGCAGGTCACAGACTTGTGCTCTGTTGGTGTGGTCGGAGATTCGGTAAAAGTCTACTCACTTAGTTTTGCGTGATGAATATTGTCCGCAACGAGGCCCCAGACGGGGTGATTCCATCGCAAATTCCGGTGACCGGGCAGCTAATTAGGCGCCGTATGGGTTGCGGTCGCGCTCGATGCGTTGGCGGATGTGGGCGTACTCGATTATCAGCAGCACCAGGAGTAGGGCCATGATGACTAGGTAGCTCACCACAGCGCCCATCAGACCCAGCAGCTTAATCAGGATCACCGGCAGCACCACGCTTACGGCGAAGCAGATCAGGTAGATCTTGGTGACGTCTCCAGCGTGGCGCAACACCGTGATGATGGCGTAGATAAAGTCGATGGCCGCGGTGACGCCGCCGGCGACGACCATCAACAGCGCCAGCGTACGATAGCGTTCAAAGCTGAGGCCGTACATAAAGCTCATGAGGGGAATACCGGGACCTGCCATAAATGCGGCGCACACGCCGGTGATGACCACGATCAGCGCCATAACGGCAACAATAATCAGGTCAAAGCGATGACGCTTGCGAGGATTAGCCCAAATGCTCGACAAGCGCAGGAGCTGCGGTTTATAGATAAATCCAATGCTCAGCAAAATAGCCTGTGCCGGAAAGAACAGGGCATTAAAGTACAGCTGATATTTGTATGCCAGCGTGCCTTCCATCACAAACTTGGGCATGCTCTCAATAAGGTTGAACAGGAACAGTGCACCAAAGAGCGGGGCGCACTGGACAAATAGGTGGCCGACCTCGCGCAGGCTCACGCGGCGCGATTTTTCGGTCTCGAGCAGGGCAAGCGGCGCGGTGACCAGCACGAGCGAGGCGATCGCGGTGACACCCATGACCATGGCCGCGATGGGCATGCTGCGCGTGAGGAACAGCGCCACGCTAAAGACCGCGATGACGCCGACGGAGCGTAGCGTTTGGCTCATTCCAGCCAAGTAGAGTTTGTCGGCCTGCTGCAGGCGGCCTTCGTACACGTCGGCGACGCCGTCGATGACCTTATACAGGTAGACGCCCAGGCCGATCGTCGCCATCTGCGTGTCATAGCCGCGGGCGCTGCTGTACATGAAGCCGCAGCCTAGGGCGAGCGCTCCACAAAGCCAGCGGTTGAGCTGGTAGGAGGCAAAGGACGTCTTTTCGTCGATGTCTGAGACCTGGAAATTGCGCATGCCGTAGTTGCACGCGATCATGATGAGCGTGCCGGTGACAAAGGCGATGGAGAACTTGCCGGCTTCTTCGGCGCCCACGAGCTGCGTAGACACGATGGTGAGCAGCGGAAACGCCAAGCCCCACACGGCGGTGCCGAGGGTGTTCCAAAGATAGTCGCGACTGGTGGCGTGCTCCTCGTATTCCGCTTCCTGCATGGAGAAGCCGCCGCCGTAGACGGCGCCGAGCAGACGGTTCCACCAAGCGTTGACCATGCGGCGGACGGGGCCGGGCTCCCGATCGCGTTCGCGCCGGCGACGGCGCGTGGCCTGGCTGCTATCGGGCCCGCCGGCGTTGCGCTGACTCAGCTCCTGGATGCGCGCGAGCTCTTCGGCCGTGTGGGAGGCGGGGAACAGGCCGTTCTCGATGCGTCCGCCCTGGGCCCTTGCGGTGCCGCTGCCCGCTACGG
>CABUTL010000053.1 GCA_902494375.1 uncultured Collinsella sp. | reverse complement strand
TGTTCCCCATGGTTGCTATCCAGGTTATCGGTGACGTCTCCGCCGCCTGTCTGGGCTCCATTGACCGTATGCCCACCGAGCGCGAGCTCTCCGGCGCTATCGTGTCCCAGGGCCTCACCTCTATGGTCGGCGGCCTGCTGGGCGGTCTTCCCACCAGCGCCCTTGGCCAGAACGTGGGCATCATCTGCTCCAACAAAGTCGTCAACAAGTGGGTCTTTGTGATCATCGCGGCCGTCTTTGCCATCGCCGGTCTGTTCCCGCAGCTCTCTGCCGTCCTTTCCGCTATCCCGCAGCCCGTCATCGGCGGCGCGACCGTCGGCGTCTTTGGCACCATCACCATGAACGGCGTGCGCATGTTCACCCGCGAGGGCCTCACGCAGCGCACTACCACCATCGTCGGTACCTCCGTCGTCTTTGGCCTGGGTATCTGGATGGCCAGCGGTTGCCTTGCCGGCGAGGGTATGCCCGCCTGGGTGTCCACCGTCATCGGCTCCAATGCCGTAACCCCCACCGCCATCATGGCCATTGTCCTTAACCTGATCCTTCCGCAGACGCCGATCGTGGCTCAGCACATCGATGCTGCCAAGGACGCTGCCGTGGATCTGGTCTTGCCCGAGAGCAAGAAGTAACCAATTCGGTGCTATTCGTCGGCGGACGCATCGCCTCGTCCGCCGACGCCATGCGGCGCCAAGCCGCACTTCAAAGGGTTTGTCCCTTTGGTGAAGCGTTGACGGGAGAGGGCCCGTTTCCGGTGTAGGCCGGCGCTTCGCACTCCGCCATGTCAGAGGTGTCAAACCCCGCCTCTGATGTTGAAGGGAGCATCCATGCTTCTGGTCGCTAACGGTTCCGTCTTTACCCGCAACGCTCAGACCCCGTTCATTCCAAACGGTGCGGTCGCCATTGACGGAGATACGATCGTCGAAGTGGGCCCCGAGCGCGAGCTCAAGGCCAAGTACCCGGATGCCGAGTACGTCGATGCCCAGGGCAACCTCATCATGCCCGGACTTATCAACTGCCACACCCACATCTACTCGGGTCTGGCCCGCGGCCTTGCCATTAAGGGCTGCAACCCCACCAACTTCCTGGAGAATCTTGAGCAGCAGTGGTGGAAGATCGACGACAACCTGACGCTCGACGGCACCAAGGCCAGCGCCTATGCCACGATTCTGGACTCCATCCGCGATGGCGTCACCACGATCTTCGATCATCACGCAAGCTTCTGTGAGATCCCGGGAAGCCTCTTTACCATTAAGGATGCAGCTCAGGAGCTGGGCATGCGTTCGTGCCTGTGCTACGAGGTTTCCGATCGCCGCGGCCAGGAAAAATGCGACCAGGCCATTGCCGAGAACGCCGAATTTGCCCAGTGGGCCGCCAAGGAGCGTCGCGACAACGACAACCACATGATCGCTGCCATGTTTGGCGGACATGCCACCTTTACGCTTTCGGACGAGACCATGGATAAGATGGCCGAGGCCAACAACGGCCTGACCGGCTTCCACATCCATGTGTGCGAGGGCATGAACGACGTGTGGGATTCCCGCCTCAACCGCGGTGGTATCAGCCCCGTCGAGCGCCTGCTGCAGCACAACCTGCTGGGTCCCGACACCATGCTGGGCCACTGCATCCACGTGACGCCTGCCGAGATGGATATCGTCAAGGAGTCCGGCACCTGGCTCGTCAACAACCCCGAATCCAATATGGGCAACGCCGTGGGCTGCGCCCCCGTGCTCGAGTTCTTCCGCCGCGGCATCCCCGTGTGCATGGGCACCGACGCCTACACCCACGATATGCTCGAGAGCCTTAAGGTCTTCCTGATCATTCAGCGTCACAACGCTGCCATGCCCAACGTGGGCTGGTGCGAGGCCATGACCATGCTGTTCGAGAACAACGCCAAGATGGCGAGCAAGTACTTCGATCGCAAGCTCGGTGTGCTCGAGGCCGGCGCTGCCGCCGACGTTATCGTTATGGACTACAAGCCCTTTACGCCGCTGAGCGAGGAGAATATCGACGGCCACATGCTCTTTGGCATGATGGGCAAAAACTGCCGCACCACCATCATCAACGGCCGCGTCCTGTACAAGGATCGCGAGTTCGTTGGCATTGATGAGGACAAGATCAACGCGTGGACCATGGCCGAGTCCAAGAAGCTCTGGAGCACGCTCAACGATCGCGCCTACTAATTCACAAGTAGATTCACGCGCGTCGGGTGTTTCGCCGCATCCGGCGCGCGTATAGGCGGCCTCCGCGGGGTCGCCGGCGCTGTGCTAGCGCTACACCGTATTTGCGCCCGCCGCGCGGTCTCGCCGGGCGTTACAGAGAGGAGCTCACTATGAGCGACATCATGAGGCCGATCCCGTTTTCGCAGCTGATGAACTGGATCATCGAGGAGCACAAGACTCAGGGCGCCGTCTTTGGCGTGCGCAAGATGGTCACGACCAACCAGGAGGGCGCGCTTCCCATTTTTGACGAGCGCATCGAGACTCCGTTTGGCCCGGCCGCCGGTCCCAATACGCAGCTGGCCCAGAACATCGTGGCATCCTACGTGGCCGGTTCCCGCTTCTTTGAGCTCAAGACCGTTCAGGTTATGGACGGCGAGGAGCTTTCCAAGTGTGTGAACAAACCCTGCATCGTGGCGCAGGACGAGTGTTACAACTGCGAGTGGTCGACCGAGCTCGAGGTTCCGCAGGCCTTTGCCGAGTACGTGAAGGCATGGTTTGCCTGCCACCTGATTGCCCGCGAGTATGGTCTGGGCAGCCCGGACGGCTTTGTCTTTAACATGTCCGTGGGCTATGACCTCGAGGGCATCAAGAGCCCCAAGGTCGATGCGTACATTGAGGGCATGAAGGACGCCAGCGGCTCCGAGGTTTGGAACGAGTGCCGCACGTGGGCGCTCGCTAACCTGGACAAGTTTGAGCATGTCGATGCCACGTTTGTCGAGTCCATCCCGGCGCGCGTCTCCAACTCCATTACCGAGTCCACGCTGCATGGCTGCCCGCCGGCGGAGATCGAGCGCATTGCGACCTATCTGATTACCGAGAAGGGTCTCAACACCTACATCAAGTGCAACCCCACGCTGCTGGGCTATGAGTTTGCCCGCCAGCGCCTCAACGAGCTGGGCTTTGACTACATCGTCTTCGATGACACGCACTTCCGCGAGGACCTGCAGTGGGCCGATGCCGTGCCTATGTTCGAGCGCCTGATTGCCCTGTGCGCCGAGCGCGACCTGGAGTTTGGCGTCAAGCTGACCAACACGTTCCCCGTCGACGTGACGAGGAACGAGCTGCCCTCCACCGAGATGTACATGTCCGGCCGTTCGCTGTTCTCGCTGACCATCGAGGCTGCCCGCCGCATTACCGAGCAGTTTGATGGCAAACTGCGCATAAGCTACTCCGGCGGTGCCACGGTCTACAACATCCGCGCCCTGTACGATGCCGGCATTTGGCCCGTCACCCTGGCGACCGACGTGCTCAAGCCTGGTGGCTACGAGCGCTTTAGCCAGATGGCCGGCGAGTTTACCGACCTGGATGGCAAGCCGTTCGCGGGCGTCTCGCTCGAGGCCGTGACCGCGATCCAGACCGACTCACTCACCAACCCGCTCTACAAGAAGCCGCTGCGCCCGCTGCCCGATCGCAAGGTCGCCGGCAAGAGCCCGCTTTCCGACTGCTTTACCACGCCGTGCCGCACGAGCTGCCCCATCCAGCAGGATATTCCCGCCTATCTGGCGGCTGTTGACGAGGGCCGCTACGAGGACGCGCTCAACATCATCATCGAGCGCAACGCCCTGCCGTTCATTACCGGCACCATCTGCCCGCATCCCTGCGGCCGTGCCTGCGAGCGTGCGTTCTACGAGCCCGAGGGCGCCCAGATTCGCGCCAGCAAGCTCAAGGCCGCCCGCGAGGCCATGACCGCCGTGCTGCCCAAGCTGCGTGCCCAGGCCATCGCAAACGACGGCGAGCGCAACGTTGCCGTTATCGGCGGCGGCCCGGCCGGCCTGGCGACGGCGTTCTTCCTGACGCGTGCCGGCGTGCCCGTCACCATCTTTGAGGCCCGCGATTCGCTCGGTGGCGTGGTCCGTCACGTGATTCCCGAGTTCCGCATCGCGAGCGACGATATCTCCCACGATGCCGAGCTCTGCCTGGCCTTTGGCGCCAAGGTGCAGCTCAACGCTCGCGTTGATTCCATTGACGAGCTCAAGGCCCAGGGCTTTACCGACGTGGTCGTGGCCACCGGTGCCTGGATGCCCGGCTCTGCGGGCCTGGGCGAGGGTGCCGAGCTCGATGTGCTGGAGTTCCTCGAGGCCGCCAAGAAGGGCGAGAAGCTCGAGCTGGGCGAGGACGTCGTGGTCATTGGCGCCGGTAACACCGCCATGGACGCGGCCCGCGTGGCCAAGCGTCTGGCTGGCGTGAAGAACGTGCGCCTGGTGTATCGCCGCACCAAGAAGCAGATGCCCGCTGACGAGGAAGAGCTTGATCTTGCTCTTGCCGACGGCGTTGAGTTCTGCGAGCTGCTGGCGCCCAAGGCGTTCAACGGTGCCGTGCTGACCTGCGACGTTATGGAGCTTGGCGAGCCGGATACAAGCGGCCGCCGCAGCCCCGTCGCCACGGGCGAGACTGTCGAGCTTTCCGCCACCACAGTGATCTGCGCCGTGGGCGAGGGCATCGATGCCAGCCTGTACGATGCCGCGGGCGTCGAGCACGACCGTCGCGGCCGCCTTGCCGCCACCTCCACCGGCGTCGAGGGCGTCTGGGCTGCGGGCGACTGCCGTCGCGGTCCTGCCACCGTGGTCGAGGCCATCGTCGATGCCGCCGAGGTCGCCCGTGCCATCGCCGGCGTGGACTTTAACAAGTACGCCGACCAGAATGCTCAGGCCGGTCGCGAGGACGCCTGCTACGAGCGCAAGGGGTCGCTGTGCCGCGACAAGCGCAACTGCACCAAGACCCGCTGCCTGGGCTGCGGCTCGGTGTGCGAGGTCTGCTGCGACGTGTGCCCCAACCGCGCCAACGTGGCAATTAAGGTGCCGGGCCTGGCCAAGCATCAGGTCGTCCACGTCGATGGCATGTGCAACGAGTGCGGCAACTGCGCCGTGTTCTGTCCCTACCAGGAGGGTCGTCCCTACAAGGACAAGCTCACCCTGTTCTGGAGCGAGCAGGACATGGAGAACTCCGAGAACGAGGGCTTCCTGGCTGTGGACGAGGACCACTTTAAGGTCCGCGTCGCCGGCGCGGTCCGCACCGTCTCGGTCGATGCCGTCAACACCGGTCTTCCCGAGGCCGTCCGCCTGACCATCAGGGCTGTGCGCGACAACTATTCGTACCTTCTTAAGAAATAGGCGAGTCTCTTATGGCCAAATCCATTCAACATAACGTGGCCTACGTTGCCTGCGGAAGCGGTTGCGCCTCCGCGGGCGGCGACGCCCACTGCAGCGAAGGCTGCATTGGCTGCGGCGCCTGCGTCACGGCCTGTCCCCACGGTGCCATTGCGCTGGTCGATGGCATCGCCCGCGTGGATCGCTCCAAGTGCACGGGCTGCGGCCTGTGCGGCATGGCGTGCCCGCAGCGCGTGATTGCCTTCGTTCCCGGCTACCAGAACATTCTGGTGCGCTGCAACAACACCGATAAGGGCGCCATTGCGCGCAAGATCTGCGACACGAGCTGCATCGGTTGCGGCATGTGCGCCAAAAAGTGCCCTGCCGGCGCTATCCGCATCGAGGACAACTGCGCCCATATCGACGGCGTGGACTGCCTGTCGTGCGGCATGTGCGCCGTCGTCTGCCCTCATGGCGCCATCCACGACCGCACCGGCATCGCCGCCGGCGTGTAGAAGGGAATCACCATGGCACAGGAATTCACTTTTACCGTTAACGGCGTCGAGCGCACGACGACGGAGAATAAACCGCTGCTGCGCTACCTGCGCGACGACCTGCATATCCATTCCGCCAAGGACGGCTGCTCCGAAGGTGCTTGCGGTACCTGCACCATCCATGTGGACGGTGCGGCCGTCAAGGCGTGCGTGCTGACCACTGCTCTTGCCGCCGGCCGTAACATCGTGACCGTTGAGGGCCTGCCCCAGGACGTGCGCGAGGCCTTTGTGTACGCCTTTGGTGCCGTGGGCGCCGTGCAGTGCGGTTTTTGCATTCCCGGCATGGTCATGGCGGGTGCGGCGCTCATCGCCGAGGACCCCGAGCCCACCGAGGAGCAGATCAAGTACGCCATTCGCGGTAACGTCTGCCGTTGCACTGGCTACAAAAAGATTATCGAGGGCATCTCGCTGGCCGCTGCGGTGCTCCGCGGCGAAAAGCAGATCGACGAGGACCTGGAGCGTGGCGATGACTACGGCGTGGGCAAGCGCGCCTTCCGTATTGACGTGCGCAAGAAGGTGCTCGGCGAGGGCAAGTACCCCGACGATATCGACGAGCTCGATCAGCCGGGCCTGACCTATGCCAGCGCCGTGCGCTCCAAGTATCCGCGCGCCCGCGTGCTCTCCATCGACACCTCCAAGGCCGAGGCCCTGCCCGGCGTGGTGGGCATCCTGCGCGCCGAGGACGTGCCGGTCAACCAGGTCGGCCACCTTATCCAGGACTGGGACGTCATGATCGCCCAGGGCGATATCACCCGCTGCGTGGGTGACGCCATCGTGCTGGTGGTCGCCGAGGACGAAGCGACACTCGAGAAGGCCAAGAAGCTCGTAAAGATCGATTACGAGCCGCTGGAGCCCGTGCGTAACATTGTCGAGGCCAAGGCTGCCGACGCCCCGCGCCTGCACGACAGCTTCTTTGCCTTTGGCAACACGGTGGAGCTCAAGGACAACGTGTGCCAGAGCCGTCACGTGACGCGCGGCGACGCCGCCAAGGCGCTGGCAGAGAGCGCGTTTACCGTAACGCAGCGCTTTACCACGCCCTTTACCGAGCATGCCTTCTTGGAGCCCGAGTGCGCCGTTGCCTTCCCGTACAAGAACGGCGTCAAGGTGCAGTCGACCGACCAGGGTGCCTACGACACGCGCAAAGAGTGTGCCCACATGTTTGGCTGGGACAACGAGCCCGAGCGCGTGGTCGTCGAGACCATGCTCGTGGGCGGCGGCTTTGGCGGTAAGGAGGACGTTTCGATCCAGCACCTGGCCGCGCTCGCCGCATATAAGTTTCAGCGTCCCGTGAAGTGCAAGCTCACGCGTGCCGAGTCGCTCGCGTTCCATCCCAAGCGTCATGCCATGGATGGCACCTTTACGCTGGGCTGCGACGCCGAGGGCAACTTTACCGGCCTGGATTGCGAGATCAACTTTGATACCGGCGCCTACGCGTCGCTGTGCGGCCCGGTGCTCGAGCGCGCCTGCACGCACGCCGTCGGTCCATACAAGTACCAGAATACCGACATTCGCGGCTTTGGCTACTACACCAACAACCCGCCCGCCGGCGCGTACCGCGGCTTTGGCGTTTGCCAGTCCGAGTTTGCGCTCGAGAGCCTGATCGACCTGCTGGCAGAGAAGGTCGGCCTGGATCCGTGGGAGATTCGTTACCGAAACGCCATCGAGCCGGGTGAGGTTTTGCCCAACGGCCAAATTGCCGACTGCTCCACGGCGCTTAAGGAGACGCTGCTCGAGGTCAAGGATGCCTACTATGCGCATCCCGGACACGCCGGTATCGCCTGCGCCATGAAGAATGCCGGCGTGGGCGTAGGCCTGCCCGATGCCGGCCGCTGCAAGATTCGCGTCGAGGATGGCCGCGCCGTGGTCTACGCCGCCACGTCCGACATCGGCCAGGGCTGCAACACCGTCTTTTTGCAGGACGTTGCCGAGGCATGTGGCCTGCCGCTTCACTGCATTGCCAACGGCGAGTGCTCCACCGAGAACGCTCCCGACTCCGGCACCACGTCTGGCTCGCGTCAGACGGTCGTGACCGGCGAGGCCGTGCGCGGTGCCGCCTTCCTGCTGCGCGATGCCATGCTTGACATCGAGG
>CABUTL010000052.1 GCA_902494375.1 uncultured Collinsella sp. | reverse complement strand
GATGCTTGTCCAAGATGGAATAGAGCACGTCGCGGTCGAGCGTGAGCGGGTCGGGGCTATTGGTGAGGAACACCAGATTGTCGGCGAGCACGGGGTAGGTCTCGTCATTGCGCAGGCGGTTGAGCTGGTCGATGTACTTGGAGACGGGCAGCAGAATCGTCTGCGTGCGCTCGATGGCGGTGCCGCGACGCCACACATACATAAGGCCGAACAGCAGTGCGGCCAGGAAGATCATGACGTAGCCGCCGTCAAAGAACATGGTGAGGCACGAAGCGAAGAAGCACAGCTCAATGGCACCAAAGAGCAGGGCAAAGATGCAGGCGCCCAGCTTGTGCTTGAGGATGCCGGCGATATAGCTCGTCAGCAGCGTGGTGGTCATGAGCATGGTCACGGTGATGGCGAGGCCATAGGCGCTTTCCATGCGCTCGGAGTTCTGGAACAGCAGCACGATGAAGATGCAGCCGACCCACATGATGTTGTTGACGAGCGGAATATAGAGCTGACCCTTGGTGTCGCTGGGGTAGTGGATGCGCAGGTGCGGCATAAGGTTGAGGCGCGTTGCCTCGGATACCAGCGAGAACGAGCCGGTGATGAGCGCCTGCGAGGCGATGATGGCCGCCACGGCCGAAAGCACAATGGCAAAGGGGCGCAGGGGCTCGGGAAGCATCATATAGAACGGGTTAACGATATCCATCGCGAGCATCTGGGGGTTGGAGTTATTGGCGAGTAGCCAAGCTCCCTGACCCAGATAGTTGAGGATAAGGGCCGCCTTAACAAATGGCCAGGATGCATAGATGTTTGCCTTGCCCACGTGGCCCATGTCCGAGTAGAGTGCCTCGGCACCGGTTGTCGACAGGAAGACAAAGCCGAGCACCATAATGCCCGAATGGTTGATGGGCGAGAACAGGAACATAATGCCGCGGATGGGGTTGAGCGCGCGCAAGATGGACAGGTTGCCGAGCATGTTGAACAGGCCGGCGCCCGCCAGGAACAGGAACCACAGCGTCATGAGCGGGCCGAAGAGCTTACCGATCGACGAGGTACCGGCGCGCTGCATGGCAAATAGGCCGCAGATAATGATGATGGTAATAATGATGACGTTAGTCTGGCCGTCACCCAAAAGCGCATGGCCCCATTCGATGGTGCGCAGACCCTCGATGGCTGTGGTGACCGTGACGGCGGGGGTGAGGATGCCGTCGGCAAGCAGTGCCGCACCGCCGATCATGGCGGGCAGAATCAGCCATGGTGCCACCTTGCGTACGAGGCTGAACAGGGCGAAGATGCCGCCTTCGTTGTGGTTGTCGGCCTTCATGGCGATTACCACGTACTTGACCGTGGTCACGAGCGTCATGGTCCAGATGACGAGCGAAAGCGCGCCCAGGATCATGTCCTCGCTGACGGTACCGATGCCGCCGTTGTTGGCGACGATTGATTTCATGGTGTACATGGGGCTCGTGCCGATGTCACCATAGACGACGCCGAGCGTTACGAGCAACATGCCAGCGGAGAGGGGGATGGCGCCATGCCCGCCCTGACTATGCTGGTCTTGGAGGCTTGCCTCCAGCTTGTTGTGTGCCACGTGGACTCCCTTAGACATCCGGTCTCTGCCAAGAGCAGTAGACCTTTATGCCATCTTTATACATATAAGAGCAGTTTGGCACATCGGGGTGTTTTAGACAATAATCCCTATCTGGGGATTATTCATATACGCAGGTAGCATTTCAGAGCAGGGCTATTAAGCACGCGCTGTCTGGGCGATGCCAGCCTTGGCGCTTGCACGTTTGCCGGCGAGTTCGCAAAAAATCGCGCCGCCGATGATAAGCGCGGCACCCATCAGGCGGACCGGTGTTATGGCTTCGCCCAAAAGGACGGCCGAGAACACGACGGCCGAAAGCGGCTCGAGGTAGCCGACGACCGCGACGGTCTGCACGGGCAGTTTGGCGACGGCACTAAAGTAGAGCAGACAACCGAGTCCGGTGTTGACGACGCCGAGCATGACGACGGCGCGCCAATCAATGCTGGCGGCGACACCGGCGGACAGGAATGAGGGAGCGCCCTGCGTGATGAGCGTGAGGACCAGCGCGGTCACAAAAGCGGCGCTCACCTGGAGCGCGGAGTTCTCGAGACCTTCGATGTGCGGCGCACCCTTGCTAGCGATGACCATCAGCGCATAGCAAAATGCCGAGGCGATACCGCAGACGATACCCGCAATGGGCATATTGCCGCCTAGACCTTGTGCTGCAATGAGAAAAGCACCGCAGGCGACGGCGATAAACCCGGCGATTTTGCTGCCGGTCAGTTTTTCACCAAAGATGAGTGGGGAGAGCGCCATGACAATGATGGGGCCACAGTAGTACAGCAGCGAGGATACGCCGACGCCGATCGTCTGGTAGGCGCGGAACAGAAAAATCCAGCTGGCGCCCAGCGCGGCTCCCGAGAGAAGGAGTGCTGCGGCTTCGCGGGGACGAGATGGCGCCTGCAGTTTATGGCGTTGGGTGATGGCAAGGATAGTGACAAGCGAGAGGGCGCCCAAAAACGTGCGCAGTAGCACGATATCGGAGCTCGGCAGTGCGATGGCGGCGGCGATGATGCCGTTGGAGCCAAACAATAGCAATGCTGCTAAGTACGTAAACAACCCGTTGTTCATGCGCTGACATCCCCTCTATATCCGAACATGTTCACTATGGGTGAACTGGCTTTAGAAGAAAAGCGAATATAATGCATGGAAAACATGACAAAAACTCATGCAAGGGTGGGGACGTGCCGTGGAGACCAATATCCAAAAGATGCAAGTGCTGCTCGAGACGGTGCGTGCCGGCAGCTTTACGCGTGCTGCAGAGCGCCTGAGCTATTCGCAGTCGGGCGTGAGCCGCATGGTGGGCGACCTTGAGGCAGACTGGGGTTTTAAGGTGCTTGATCGCAGCCGCGAGGGCGTGGTGCTTTCTGCCGACGGGCGGCAGGTCATGCCGGCAGTCGAGGCGTTATGCGAAGAGTTTGGCCGCCTGCAGCGACGCGTGGACGAGATGCGAGGGCTCATGCGTGGCAAGATCTGCATCGGTACGTTTTCGAGCGTGGCGACCCACGTGCTGCCGCCGGTGATTGCGCGCTTTCGCGCCGATCACCCGGACGTCGATTATGAGTTGCTGATGGGCGACTATTCAGAGATCGAACAATGGGTGGCAGAGGGCCGCTGCGATCTGGGCTTTATCCCGTATGAGCCTCGAGAAAATGGCATGACATCGCGGTCTTTGGTGCGCGACGAGTTGATGGCGGTAGTGCCGACAGACTCTTTGCTTGCCACGGCGGAGGTCGTCTCTCTTGCCGATTTAGCCAACGAGCAGTTTATTCTGCTAGAACGCGGCACCGATGATGAGATTACGCCGCTGTTCCGTCGGGCGGGGCTGACGGTGTGCTCCAAGCTGTCGACTTGGGATGACTATGCGATTATGGCTATGGTCGAGGACGGCCTGGGCGTGAGCATTCTTCCCGCGCTCATCTTGCGCCGCTGTCAGTTCGATGTTGCCGTGCGCCCACTCGAGGGACATCCTCATCGGCAGATCAACGCCATATATCGAACGGCTGACGTTTCGCTTGCCGCTGCTCGATTCCTTGAATACCTCTAAACGCGTGCATGTTATTGTCCGCTTTGGGCAAATCTCGGAGTCCGGTACATTTTCTTATGAAATTGAACTATCGAATGAGGTGCCGCGTTATACTGCTTGCTAAATTGAACCATGGTTCAATTCGTGTTCTATAAATTGAACTTTGCCAGCAAGGAGGTTCTAGTGGCCCAAGAGACGTTTAGCGATCGCCTGCGACAGGCTATGTCCGATCGCGACGTTCGCCAGTCGGACGTGATCCGCGCATCGGAGATGCTCGGCAAAAAACTCGGCAAGAGTCAGATGAGCCAATATGTGAGCGGCAAGACGATCCCGCGGCGCGATGTGGCTGAGCTGCTCGCCCGTATTTTGGAGGTCGATGTTACCTGGCTGCTTGCCGGCGACGCCGATCAAGGCGAGGCATCATCACCCCGCAACGATTCCAAGCCCGAACCCCATCCCTCAGCTCAAATTGCAAGGAGCACCACCATGCGTACTTTTTCTAAATCCACCAAGCTCGATAACGTCCTGTATGACGTGCGCGGTCCCGTCGTCGACGAGGCCGCCCGTATGGAGGACGAGGGCGAGCGCATCCTCAAGCTCAATATCGGCAACCCGGCGCCCTTCGGTTTCCGCACACCCGATGAGGTCATCAAGGACATGCGCCAGCAGCTGCCCGACTGCGAAGGCTATTCCAACTCGCGTGGCCTGTTCTCCGCGCGCAAGGCGATCATGCAGTATTCGCAGATCAAGGGCCTGCCCAACGTTCAGATGGAGCATATCTACACGGGCAACGGCGTGTCCGAGCTCATTCAGCTTTCGATGAACGCGCTGCTCGACAATGGCGACGAGATTCTGATCCCCAGCCCCGACTATCCGCTCTGGACGGCGTGCGCAACCCTTGCTGGCGGTCATCCCGTACATTATCTGTGCGATGAGCAGGCGGATTGGTATCCCGACCTGGAGGATATGGAGTCCAAGATTACGAGCGCGACCAAAGCCCTCGTCATCATCAACCCCAACAACCCCACGGGTTCTGTCTATCCGCGCGAGGTGCTCGAGGGCATCGTCGAGGTTGCACGTAGGCATCAGCTGATGATCTTTGCCGATGAGATCTACGACCGCCTGTGCATGGACGGCTACGAGCACGTCTCGATTGCCTCGCTCGCCCCCGACCTGCCCTGCGTCACCTTTAGCGGCCTTTCCAAGTCGCACATGATCGCGGGCTATCGTATTGGCTGGATGGTGCTTTCGGGCAACCAGCGCTGCATGAGCGACTTCATCATGGGCGTCAACATGCTCTCGAACATGCGCCTGTGCTCCAACGTGCCGGCTCAGTCGATCGTTCAGACGGCACTCGGTGGCCATCAGTCCGTTAACGACTACATCCGTCCCGGCGGCCGTGTCTACGAGCAGCGCAACTTTGTGTATGAGGCGCTCAACAAGATTGACGGCATCTCGGTGGTTAAGCCGCGTGCAGCGTTCTACATCTTCCCCAAGATGGATGTGAAGAAGTTCAACATCACCGATGACGAGCAATTCGCCCTTGACCTGCTGCACGAGAAGAAGATCCTGATTACGCGCGGCGGCGGCTTCAACTGGGCTGAGCCCGACCACTTCCGTATCGTGTACCTGCCGCGCATGGAAGTACTCAAAGAGTCCCTCGAAGACCTCGCCGATTTCTTCGACCATTACCACCAGAGCTAGTGGGATAGAAGTTCCGCACTATGAAAAGCTCCCTGCAGTTGTTTTGCTGCAGGGAGCTTTCTTGAATCGGCGGAACTAGATCACGATCCCGTTGCAGTGGTCGATTTCGTGCTGGATGATCTCGGCGGTGTAGCCCGAGAAGTTTTTGATGCGGTGGACAAAGTTCTCGTCCAAATACTCCACCTTGATGCGGCGATAGCGGGTACAGGGACGCTCACCGGCCAGCGAGAGGCATCCTTCGCTCGTCTGATAGGAATTGACCTGCTCAAGAATTTGAGGGTTGTACATCAGCAGCGCCCTGTTGCCGTCCTTTACGCAGATGATGCGTTTGCGCACGCCAATCATGTTGGCGGCAAGGCCCACGCACTCGTGCTCATGCTCGTGTAGTGTATCTAGGAGGTCCTGCCCGGTCGCGGCGTCATCGGGGCCCGCGTCTTCGGAAGGCAGGCGCAAAAAGAACTCGGATTTCATGATGGGCTTAATCATGGCGGGCTCCTCATGTCTTATGCTTTCGTGGACTTTTAATAATAGCGCGGAAGGAAAGCTGTACGTCCGCGTTATAATCTTTCGACGTTGGACCATGTTGCCAGGCTCGTCGTGTACGGCGTCTGGCGTAAGTCTAGGGCTCATTTTTCGCCCTGGACTGTTCCTCTGGGGCGATGCGACTGTCGTTCCAAGAGGAAGGAAATGCATGGGGAGCAAATCTCAGCAACAAGTTCAAGTAGCGCCATCGGCCACTGCGGCGATTCTCGTCGTAATGTATATTGCAGCCTTTGTTGCCGCGTTTAACGAGAACATCATTAACGTGGCGTTGCACGACATTATGGCAGCCTTTTCGGTGAGTGCCACCACGGCGCAGTGGCTCGTCTCGGGCTACATGATCGTGACGTCGATCTTTACGGCCATCATGGCCTTCCTGTCCGGCCGTTTCTCGACGCGCAAGCTGTTGTTTTTCGCATGCGGATGTATGGTTGCCGGCGAAGTCCTGTGTCTGATCGCTCCGTCGTTTAGCGTTTTGCTGCCAAGTCGTATTTTGCAGGCTGCGGGATCGGGCATCTTGTTTCCGCTCATGATGAACGTGGTGCTGTCTTGCGCCCCGCGCGAGAAGCTCGGTCTGTATCTGAGCCTGGGCGGTGCCTGCATTACGCTAGGGCCGGCGTTTGGACCCGTAATCAGCGGTCTTATGTGCACGTTGTTTGGCTGGAGGGCGGTGTTCGTAGTGCCGCTGGTGGGCGGCATTGTGGTCGCTGCGGCGGGCGTTAAGCTTGTTCAGAATGTCGGAGAGCGTTCGAACACCACGCTTGATATTCTGTCGGTTGTTTTGCTCGCCGCCGACATTACGGCATTTGTGTATTCCGTAGGCGAGTTCTCGACCAATCTGATTGCCGGCATTGTGGCGCTTTTCGCCGCCATTGTGCTGCTCGGCCTGTTTGCGGCCCGTCAGCTCAAACTCGAGCATCCGGTGCTTAACGTGCGTCCCATGGCGAGCGTTCGTTTTTGGCCTGCGTGCCTGCTTGTGGTGGTGTCGATGATGACAACGTTCTCGATGAGTGTTTTGTTGCCGCTCTATTTTGAGGGCGCATACGGCATGACCGCACTTGTTGCGGGCCTGCTCATTTTGCCGGCAATTGCCTGCAACGCCGTGACCTCGATTGTGGGCGGACGCGTGATGGACGCCCGTGGCGCATGGCCGCTGCTGCCGGTCGGCTTTGCCCTGATTGCCGTGGGGCAGACTGCCATCTCGATGACGGCGGCAAGCATGAACATCGGCGTCGTCGTGGCGCTGACCGTTGTGGTGTATGCCGGAGTCGGTTTGGTGCTGAGCCCCTCGCAAACGGCCGGCTTGGAGACGCTACCCGCCGCTGAACATCCTCACGGAACGGCATTGCTTAACACGTGGAATATGATTGCCGCATCGTTTGGCCCGTCGCTGTTTATCGGTCTGCTCTCGAGTTCTGCTGCGACCGCCGGCGCCGCTGGCGCTGCGACAGACGTTGCCCAGGCGATTGGATTTGCAGCTGCCGTGCGTGTAGCGGCTGTAATTGCCGTGGTCGGTTCGTGGCGTCGCTGGTGTACGCTCGTCGCGAGTCACACATGTCGCATTAATGTGTGCACATAGATTCTGCAGCTAGATTGGATGGCGACACCATAAACTAATGGACGTTTTGCCGAGAGGCATGATTGTTTAAAGCGCAAAGAGTGCGCGACGGGCCCCGCGAATGGGGCGATGATGCCCGAGAGGGCCAAGAAGGAGTCTCATGTCCGAGAACGAAGAGATCATGAACGAGACCGAGAACGAGACCATGGCTGCCGAGGTCGAGGCAGTCGAGACCGTGGAGACCGAAGCTGCCGAGGTTGAGGTTGCTGACGAGGTTTCCGCCGAGGAGGAGGCCGAGGTTGTCGAGGCCGCCGTTGATTACGATGACGAGGAGCTGATGGACAAGATGCAGAAGGCCGCCCGCCTGCTGCGTAGCCGTCGCTTTGCTATTTCCAAGGAGGAGGAGGCCAAGGCCGAGCGCATGGCGAACATCGAGCGCGCCATCAAGCTTCTTGACCTCAAGCCCAAGATGGAGCAGAAGGAAATGTCCGACCTGCTGGGCATGCGCCTCCGTGAGCTTGATGGCCTGATGGCCGAGGCCGAGG
>CABUTL010000051.1 GCA_902494375.1 uncultured Collinsella sp. | reverse complement strand
TATCGTCGAGCTCGCCGAGGATGCCGAGCTGCCCGAGGTCGCCGACGGCGTTGTCGTCGAGCCCCTGGGCACCACCGTCGAGGGCTATGTCATCGACACCGGCTCCGAAGTCATCGAGCTCTCCGAGCTTCAGGAGGCCTGGGAGAGCGGCATCGAGGGCGTCTTCGCCTACCGCAGCGCCGACGAGACCCCCGAGGTCGAGACCATCGACTTCCGCGCCAAGGACATCCACGTGTACGGCGGCGCCAAGATCGCCCGCCCGCGCGTGGTTATCCCCGTGTTCCCCGGCAACAACTGCGAGTACGATAGCGCCCGTGCCTTCCGCGCCGCCGGCGCCGAGGCCGACACCTTCGTGATCAACAACCTCACGCCCGAGGCCGTCGCCGAGAGCACCCACGAGCTTGCCCGCCGCATCCGTGCAAGCCAGATTGTCATGATCCCCGGCGGCTTCTCGGGCGGCGACGAGCCCGACGGCTCCGCCAAGTTCATCACGGCGTTCTTCCGCGCTCCCGAAGTCACCGAGGCAGTCCGCGACTTGCTCAAGGCCCGCGATGGCCTGATGCTGGGCATCTGCAACGGCTTCCAGGCCCTGATCAAGCTCGGCCTGGTGCCCTACGGTGACATCGTCGACGCCACGCCCGATGCGCCCACGCTGACGTTCAACACTATCGGTCGCCATCAGAGCCGTCTGGTTCGCACCCGCATCTCGTCCAACCTGTCCCCGTGGCTGTCGCAGTGTAGCCTGGACGACCCCTACACCGTCGCCATCAGCCACGGCGAGGGCCGCTTTGTCGCCAACGACGAGGTACTCGCCCAGCTTATCGCCAACGGCCAGGTCGCCACGCAGTACGTGGGCGAGGACGGCAAGCCCAGCATGGATCTTTCCGTCAACCCCAACGGCTCCGCACTCGCCATCGAGGGTATCACGAGCCCCGACGGCCGTGTCCTGGGCAAGATGGGCCATGCCGAGCGTCGCGGCGACAACCTGTACCGCAACGTGCCCGAGCATGTCCCCGGCGATAAGTTCATGCCGATCTTCGAGAGCGGCGTAGCCTACTTCGCCTAAACCTTTCCCATCGGGTACAATCCCCTCGGGTAACAACACCCGCCACCGGCACACCCGGTGGCGGGTTCTTTTTTGCTTCGCGCATACAGGAAGGACATCATGGAAAGCCGCAAGCCGTATCTCGCCACCCTGCCCGGACTTATCCTGGGCTGTCTTGTTTGCTGTGCGCTCTGGGGGTCGGCTTTCCCCTGCATCAAGATCGGCTACGCACTCTTTGGTATCCCAGCGCACGATAGCGCTTCGCAGCTGCTCTTTGCGGGCTTGCGCTTTACGCTTGCCGGCGCCCTGGTTATCGTTGGGATGAGCGCGGCCCAACGCCGCCCCCTCATACCGCAAGCGCGCGACATCAAACCCATCTTTATCTTGTCGCTCTTTCAGACCATCGGTCAGTACTTCTTTTTCTATCTGGGCCTCTCGCGCGCCAGCGCCATGTCGAGCTCCATCATCGAGGCCAGCGCCAACTTCCTAGCCATCCTCTTTGCCGCCCTGGCGTTTCGCACCGAGAAGCTCAATACGGCCAAGGTGCTTGGCTGTGCACTGGGCTTTGCCGGCGTCGCGCTCGTCAACCTTTCGGGCGCGGATGGCACCTTTGGCTTCAGGCTCGATGGCGAGGGCTTTATCCTAGCCTCCACCGTCGCGGGTGCCCTTTCGACCTGCCTGATTGGCATCTTCTCGCGCGAGCACGACGGCGTCTTGCTTGCCGGGTGGCAGTTCTTGGTCGGCGGCCTTGTCCTCACCGCCATCGGCTTTTTGATGGGTGGCGCGCTCTCCCCCACGGCGATTGCCCCCGCCATCGCGCTCATCATCTACATGGCGCTTATCTCCGCGGTCGCCTACTCGCTGTGGTCGCGCCTGCTTGCCGTCAACCCCGTCAGCCGCGTCTCGGTCTTTGGGTTTATGAACCCCGTCTTTGGTGTGCTGCTGAGCGCGCTGCTGCTCGGCGAAGGCGCGGGCACGAGCCCCGTTACCGTCATCGTTGCCCTGTTGTTGGTCTGCGGCGGCATCATCATCGTCAACAAACCCAAAAAAGCCTAGCGAACTGCCTCGTTCCAAGAAAAAACCGAGGCGTATCTTCGACAGCCGCTACTAATCCCGCCAACGCAATAGGGGCGCACGACCATCCATGCGGTCGTGTGCCCCTTTTCCTAGCGTATCTGAACGCCGGCTTTCTTTTTCTCGGCCTTGACGCGGTAGAGCTCCGCATCGGCAGCGCGAAGTAAGTCTTGCCAGGTATCAACACTATCGCCGACCCGCGCGCAACCGATGGACATCCGCAATGCATACGGCACCTCGGCATGCGCGAGCTCGTCGTTGATTGTCGCGCACAGATGCATGATATCCTGTTCCGCCACTGCCTTTTGGAGCACCACGAACTCATCGCCACCGTAGCGTGCGATAAAGCCACCAGACGCCGAGCAGACCTCTTTGAGCGCAGCGGATATAACCTGAAGAGCATGGTCGCCCTCCACATGTCCATAGCGATCGTTAATCTGCTTAAAGCCGTCGGCGTCCATCATGAGCAGATACACATCTTCGGCCTGATCCACATTTGAAAAGAGTGACAGCATATAGGTCTCAAAACGGTTGCGGTTGTTGAGTCCAGTCAACGGGTCGGTCGAGATGAGCTGCTCCTGGCAGATGATATAGAGCAGCAACATGCTAATCATTATGCCGACACAAAGGCCGGGCACCGAGCATACGACCTGAAAGGTACCGCCCACCAGGGCCGGAATGGCGAAAAATGCCAAGGTTCGATAGATAGCCTTCGTCTGTAGGCTCTCGACCCTGCGAGATTGCACAAACGCATGCAGGGACGCATGTATAACGTAACAGTAGCTGACAATGGGCTGGATCATATAAGCAAAGCCGCGACGATACACGCCCTGCGAATCGATATAGAACAGGGCGTGCGTCCAGTAACTGGTAAACGCCAGCACGACCACCAGAGCCGTAGGCAACGTTACAAGCACCACCCTATAGCGCGAGGTCACAAGGCGAGAGCCCTGCATCGTCTCGGAATAGATAAACCAAATGAGACACGCGATGGCAAAGAGCGAAAACGAAACCGCGTTGGAAATCCAGTTGGCAGCAATACCCAACGTGCCGTCCGCACCATCCGAAAGCGTCCAGATCATATCGAATAATATGTACGCGGCAGAGGTGTAGCCAAGCATGCTAAACAATAGCTGCAGGGTGCTCGAGAACAAGGAGCGACGACTTCGCGCGGCAAGCCCGATAAGAACAATCATGCATAGCAGGAATATCTCAATCTTGAGTGCCTTAACCACTAGACGCCATCCCTTCAATATCCGAATGGTCAGAATCGCCCAATTCGAATCAGGGCAATAAACACCCCTTTACTCCGCAGGGGTAAAGGGAATCATAGCAAAGCGCCCGAACATCACTGCAAAACAGTTTCTGTTCGGGCGCTCGGACGGCGCGAATTGCACGCCGGAATCAATTATCGGTAACGGCCGTTACTCGCCGTCGATGTCGGTCGCGACGGCCTCCTCGATGGCCTCGACACCGGCAGGCGACAGGTCCTCCTTGCCCTGGCAGAACTTCTTGTCGACCCAGCCGGTCAGAATCGGAGCCATGATTGCCGTGATGATAACGGCAGTGGCAATCTGGGCGTACGCGGTGGGCGCAAGCTCGGCGTAGCGCGGCGCGACCTCGGCGAGAGCAACCGGCGTGGTCATAGCCGTGCCGGCGATGGTGGAACAAGCCACGGCAGCCTTGCCGTTACCACCGCACAGGCGCTCGAACGCAAAGGTGATGGGACCGACGACAAACAGCGTGACAAGGCCCAGCAAGATGCCGGAAATACCACCGGTGATAAAGCTCGACAGGCTCATGGACGCGCCAAGCTGAAATCCGATGACGGCAATCGCAGGGTTGGCACCGGGAACTAGCAGGTTCTTGATAAACGGGAACAGGTTGCCCAGAACCATGCCGATAACGAGCGGCAAAATGGAGCCGATGATAGTACCGACAGGGATGTTGGCAAGGCCCGAAACACCAAGGATGATCATCGTGACGGCGGGGCCGGCCGTAAAGAACAGGATACCGACGGCGCCCTGCTCGGACTCATCGCCGAACTCGCCCATGATGCCCGTATAGAGCGCCATGTTGCAAAACGTAATGCCGCCGATGATAGACACGGAGCTCAGACCCAGGAAGTTATCGTTAAAGAAATATGCCACGCCCAGGCCGAGAGCCGCTGCGACGACCAGCTTGGGAATCAGCACGACGATGCCGGTCTTGATGGCGCCCGGCGTGGACTTGAAGCTGATGCCGGCGCCCACAAACAGCAGGATCGCGGCGACGATGGTATTGGAGCCACCGCGGCAGGCAGCCGTAAAGAAGCCGCCGATCTCAAAAACCTGCGGGCAGAAGGTGTTGAGCAAAAGACCGACGATCATCGGATAGATCATGATGTCGCCCGGGATGCGCGGGACCTTGAATTTCTTTTGCTCGTTGGCGGTCGCTTCCTGTGCCATGAAACCCCCATTTCCGCTGACGGTGTACAAAAGCCCACGTCACGCTTTGCTACAGTAAAGTTTGACCATGGTACCAGAAGAAATAGACCAGCTCGGTGAAAAATTCGACAAGTTGGGATGGAACGAGATTCGGCGCCCGCGACGCCACCCCTATATAAGGCTCAAGACGATATAGAGTACGATGCCCGAGACGCAGCACCACAGCATCGATTTTGTCTTGACCGCCACGACCACGACGCCGGCGGCCGCAATCCAGGGGACCAAGGCAGGCCAGAGTCCCGCGTCGAACGCGCCGGGGCTCACCAAGTCGTTGGCGACCAGCGCGGCAAAGGCAGCGGGCGGGATATAGCCCAGGGCCTCGGTAATGCGGGGCGACAGGGTCCGCCCGCGCAAGGCGAACGCCGGCGCGATGCGAAAGAACGCGATAGCAGCCCACGACGACAGCCACAGAACCAAGAACTCGTTAACGGGCATCGCGGGCACCTCTTCCGTCAAATACAGCATCGCACGCCAACGCAATGGCAATGCCGGCCACGACGCTTGCCGGCACGGCAATATTCGTGAGGCCCAAGAACTTGCATACGGCGACGGACACCGCGCCCGAAACCGCCGCGACAACGTTGCCGCGCGACAGCCGCTGCGAAAAGAGCAGGCAGATAAAGAGTGAGGTGCAGACAAAGGCCGCAATGGCGGTGGGAACATCGACAACGGCGCCGACGATGGCGCCCGTCGTACACGAAACGCCCCATGTTGCGATAAGGATCACGTTGAGCACGAAGGACTCACGCGGGCCCCAATCCTCCCCTTCAACCAACTTGGCAAGCGAGATGCCGTATGCCTCCTCGGTAAGTGTCGCGGCAACAGCCAGCGTCTGACGCTTCGAGGCACCCATCAGATGCGGTGCGATCGATGCCGAGTAAAGCGCAAAGCGCGAGGAGATTGCGGCGACGCTCGCGACGATCGATGCTGCAGGCACACCCGCCAGCCACAGGTTGCAGATCATAAACTGCCCGCTGCCCGTCACAAACGTGCTGCTCAGGGCAAAGACCATCCAGGGCTCCATTCCCGTCTGCCCCATGATCATTCCGCACGGCGCGCCTATTGCAACATAGGTAAGCATCACCGGCCAGACGGTTCTAACGATTTTGAGCACCATACGCTTCTCATCCTGACAAGGTCTCCGAGCCGCATGTAGCGATACGGCAGAATCATCATCCGACAGCAACCGAGTTCACCTACAATTGCCACCGGATCGAAAGACACAACTTTTTAGGAAGTCATTATGACAGCTATCGATCGAGACCGGGCGCGCGCGGCCTTCAAAAGCTACACCGATGCCTACGACGCCACCAACCCACGCATCGCGCTCAAAATCGAGCATACGTACCACGTGGCCGAGGCATGCGATGCCGTAGCGCGCGAGCAGGGCTGGTCGTCAGAAGATATTGACCTGGCATGGCTTTGCGGCCTGCTGCACGATATGGGCCGCTTTGAGCAGCTGCGACGCTGGGACACCTTTAAGGACGCCGAGAGCATGAGCCATGCGGTGCTGGGCATCGAGATCCTCTTTGGCGAGAATCCCGCCGATGCACCCGCCGTAACGAGCATCCGCGACTTTATCGATGACCCGGCAGAAGATGAGCTCATCCGAGCGAGCATTGCCTATCACAGCGATTTCCGTCTACCCGCGCAGCTCGACGAGCGCACGCGGAGCTTCTGCGATATCGTGCGCGATGGCGACAAGATCGACATTATGCGTACCATCGCCGACAGCACCGTCGACACCATCCTCAAGGTGGACGAGAAGACGTTTCTCGGCAGCCGTTTCTCGTCGCCGACACTTGCCGCCTTTGACGAGCACCGCTGCGTCGCGCGCGACGAGCGCAACGAGCCGGCGGACTACCTGGTGGGGCTCATCTGCTTTATGTTTGAGCTCGTCTATCCAGCGAGCCGCGCGCTGGCGCGCGAGCAGGGCAATATCTACCGCCTGCTCGACGCGCCTTTTGGCATCACGCGGCCCTTTACCGACCCCGCCACGCAGGCAACTTGGAGCCGCCTTAAGGACGAGATGCGCGACTGGCTGGCGCGCGCCTAGCGCTCAAGCTGAGCCAGCAGCTCCTCGACGACCTCGACGGCATCGCCGACAACCTTGTACTGGGCAGTACCAAAAATGGGGGCATCCGGGTCCTCGTTGATGGCGATAATGCACTCAGCCCCACCGATGCCGGCAAGATGCTGGATGGCGCCCGAAACACCGATACTCACGAGAAGCTTGGGCGAAACCGATACGCCCGTCTGGCCAATCTGATGGCGATACTCCAACCAGCCGGCCTCCACGACAGGTCGCGTGCAGCCAAGCTCGGCTCCCAGAGCCTCGGCGAGCCTTCGCATCAGCGGCAGATTTTTCTTGGAACCAATGCCGCGACCCACCACGACCAGGCGCTCGGCATCGGCGATCGAAGCCTGCTGTCCCCACCCCTCGGCGGGAATCGAGATCTCGACACGAGCCTTAGCATCATCCGCAAGTGATATCTGGGTGATCGTGCCGGAGCGGCCGTAGTCGAAGTCGGGAGCCTTAAAGATACCGGAGCGCACCGTTGCCATCTGCGGACGGTGGTTGGGGCAGACGATGGTGGCCATCAAGTTGCCGCCAAACGCCGGGCGCGTCTGCTGCAGTAGGCCCGTCTCCGCATCCATCGAAAGCACGGTGCAGTCGGCCGTAAGACCCGTCTGCAAACGCACGGCAACGCCGGGTGCCAGTTCGCGGCCAAAAGCGGTCGCACCGTATAGGATGGCCTCGGGTTTGCGTTCGGCTACCAAATCGCAGATCAAGCGGGCGTAGACCTCCGCATCGTTTTGGCGCAGGCGCTCGTCGCGACAGGCCAGGACTTCGTCGGCGCCCGCGCAAACCAGATGCTCCAGGTCCCCAAGCGAGCCCTCGGGGCTCATGCCGACCAGTGCCACCAGACGGCAGCCGCGAGCATCGGCAAGCTCGCGCCCCTTGCCCATGAGCTCGTAGGCCACGGGAGCCACGGCATCGTGCTCGTCAGTCTGCACGAAGACCCAAATGTCTCGATATGCATCAAGGTCCACCGTACCAGCGGCCTCGTCACGCTCGATCGAGATAGCGTTGACGGGGCAGGCGTCGACGCACCCACCGCATAGGATGCAGCCGTCGGTTACGCGGGCGCATCGGCTGGGTCGCTCGCCTTCCACTACGATGCCACCCGAGGCACAGGCGCGAACGCAGCGACCGCAGCCGATACAGGCTTCGCTATCGATAATCAGTCCGCTCATCTATGCCATCCCCTCGATAATCTTGGCAAGTTTTACCGCCTGCTCGGACGCCGTTCCCTCAACGGCCTCGCACGTTTGATCACGGTC
>CABUTL010000050.1 GCA_902494375.1 uncultured Collinsella sp. | reverse complement strand
TGGTGAACGAGCTGATCGCTGCCGCCGAGCAGGCAGATGGCTTTGTCTTTGGCTCCCCCGTCTACTATGCGCATCCCAGCGGACGCATCCTCTCGGCTCTCGACCGCGCATTCTATGCTGGCAGCAAGGCCTTTGCGCACAAGCCGGGTGCCGCTGTCGCCGTCGCCCGCCGTGGCGGCACGTCGACCACCTTCGATGTACTCAACAAGTACTTCACTATCAACCAGATGCCCGTGGTGGCCTCCACGTACTGGAACAACGTGTTTGGCCGCGTGCCCGGCGACGCCGATGGGGATGCCGAGGGCCTTGCCACCATGCGAAACATCGGCAAAAACATGGCTTGGCTCCTGCGCTGCATCGAGGCAGGCCGTGCCGCCGGTATCGACGCGCCCGAAGCCGATCGCGCAACGACCAACTTCATCAGGTAGAACGGCGGAACAAAATGATTCAGATTTTTGGCACCAAAAAGTCTTTCGATACCAAGAAGGCGCAGCGCTATTTTAAGGAGCGCCGCATTAAGGTGCAGTTTATCGACCTTAAGGAAAAGGAGATGAGCAAGGGCGAGCTCACGAGCGTGATGCAGGCGATCGGCGGCATCGACAAGCTACTCAACCCCAAGGCCAAGGACGAGGAGACGCTCGCGCTCATCCAGCACCTCACCCCTAGTCAGCGCTTCGACAAGCTGCTCGAGAACCAGCAGATTCTAGCCGAGCCCATCGTGCGCAACGGCAAAAAGGCCACCGTCGGCTATTGCCCCGATGTATGGGGAGCCTGGGAGTAGCTTGTGTTATTTGCCGGCGCGTGGGTATAAGAGCAGGCGTTTGGCATAAGATTCAACTGTAAGCCATGTCTAACAAAGGAGGGCACGTGCCCAACAAACCCGTGAAGATCATCATGCTTACCGGATACCTCGGTGCCGGCAAGACCACGCTGCTCAACCACATCCTCGCTAACGACGGCGGCATCCGCGCCGCCGTGATCGTCAACGACATCGGCGAGATCAATGTCGACGCCAGCCTTATCGCCGACGGCGGTCTTTCCGAAACCGACGACCTCATCCCGCTCACCAACGGCTGCATCTGCTGCACGCTTTCGGACGACCTTGCCAACCAGCTGCAGGGCATCGCCGATTCGGGCAACTTCGACTACATCATCATCGAGGCCTCGGGCATTTGCGAGCCCATCCCCATCGCCTACACTATCTCGAGCTTCTGCGACGAGGCCAAGGTGGGCGGCGAGCCCAAGCTCGCGCTCGACAACATCGTGGCCGTGGTCGACTGCGCCCGCATGTACGACGAGTTCAACGGCGGTCGCGACCTGCTGGCTGAGGATATCGACGAGGACGACATCGAGAGCCTGCTCATCCAGCAGATCGAGTTCTGCTCCACGCTGATCCTCAACAAGACCGATACCGTGAGCCCTGAGCAGATCGCCGAGCTTAAGGCCATCGTACGCAGCCTGCAGAAAGACGCCGTGATCGTCGAGGCCCAAAACGGCGAGGTCCCTATGGAGGAGCTGCTCGACACCGACCGCTTCGACTTTATGCGCGCCTACAACTCCGCCGCCTGGATCGAGGCCATGGAGCATCCCGAGGAGCACGACGACCCCGAGGTGCTCGAGTACGACATCGAGACTTTTGTGTACTCGCGCCGCAAGCCGTTTGACCTGCAGAAGTTCACCGATTTTGTTGAGCAGGAGTGGCCCGACGAGGTCATTCGCGTCAAGGGTCCGCTGTGGCAGACCGGCGATCCGGACATGTGTTACATGTTTGAGCAGGCCGGCCACCAGATGCGTCTGATGGAGAACGGCCTGTTCGTTGACTCGGCGCCCGAGGGCGAGAAGCAGAAGATCATCGACGAGAACCCCGAGATCATGCAGATTTGGGACGACGAGACGGGCGACCGCATGACGAGCCTGTGCATCATCGGCCGTCACATGGACAAGGATGCGCTCATCGCCTCCCTCGATGCCTGCCTGACCGACTGGCACCGCGCCTAGGTTTATCCAAGCGGGCATTTTTCCGCCTACGTAACCGCCAAACCACCACGAAGGTGCCCTTCGTGGTGGTTTTTCGTTCTGAGCCAAGGAGATTCATGTTCAATATCGTGCTGTATGCGCCCGAGATTCCGGCCAATACGGGCAATATCGGCCGTACCTGCGTGGTCACCGGCGCCCATCTGCATCTGGTGGAACCACTGGGCTTTTCGCTCGACGACAAGACAGTGCGCCGCGCCGGTCTGGGCTACTGGCAAAACTTGGACGTGACGACCTATGCCGGCTGGGAGGACTTCCTTGCGCGCAATGACCTCTCCCCTGCCGACGAATGCCTGCATCTGTTGACCAAAAAGGCACGCCGCACTTATGCGCAGAGCACCTACCGCGACGACGACTACTTGGTCTTTGGCAGCGAGAGCTCGGGCATTCCCGAGCCACTGCTTGCCGCGGCGCCCGAGCGCTGCGAGCGCATCCCCATGCTGCGCGATTGCGACTCACTCGATAACGCCGAGGCTTGGGAAGCCCACGAAGAATCGCTGGGGCATACCGAGAACAGCCACGAGGCCATTCTTCAACAGGACATCTGCGGCAACTTCATCAATCCGGACGACTACCGCATCAGCGCACTCAACCTCTCCAACAGCGCCGCCATCGTCCTCTACGAGGCCCTGCGCCAAACAGGCTTTGCCGGCATGTGACAAAGGGACTGACCCTTTGTCACATTCAAGCGCCACGCCGACGGCACACACGCCTAATTGATGCTCTAGATAAAGAGTCCTCACTTTTAATCAGAATTAACTAAAATAAAATGAAGTTAAACGGCGGTGTGAAAGGAGAGCCCTGTGAAATATCTCGAGAACCCGTTTACCCCCAGTTTTGGTGAGGTTCCTGCCCATCTCGCTGGCAGACAACAGATTATTCGGGATTTGGACCGTGCCTTCTTGAGCCAGCGCAGGCGCCCAGAATTGACCTCGATTTTCTCAGGCGCGCGTGGAACCGGTAAAACCGCTCTCATGTCGTCGCTCGCGACAAGGGCGGAATCCCACGGCTGGATAGCCGTAAAGACGACCGCGCTCCCGGGAATGCTTGAGGAAATCGAGTTCGGGGCGAAACGTGCTGCCGGCCATCTTATCGACCCGTCTAAGAACTTCGAAGTCACCGGTCTCGGAATTGCACCGCTCGGCAGCATCGAGGTCAATCGCGTTCACGATGCCTCAACCTGGCGTTATCGCATGAGCGACATCATCGACCAGCTCAACGAGGCGGGCACCGGTCTGCTCGTCACGGTTGACGAGGTGGACCCGACACTCGACGAGATGATTCAGCTCGCAGCGACGTATCAGCACTTTGTGACCGATGGGAAACGCGTCGCCCTGCTCATGGCGGGACTTCCCAACAACGTATCGACGTTGCTGAACCACAAGACGGTCTCGTTCCTTCGCCGCGCCCAACAATATCATCTGGGTCGCATTGCCGACTATGACGTACGCGAGGCCTTGATTCGCACAATCCAGGAAAACGATCGCCTGGCAGATGCTGAGGGAATCGATAGAGCCGTTCGCTCGATCTCTGGTTTTCCCTTCCTATTGCAACTCGTAGGCTACCGTGCCTGGGATCTCACAAGCGATTCGAAGGAAATCTCGTCACGCGACTTTGACCTGGGAATCGAAATCGCGCGCGACGAGATGGACGACCGAATCCTCGCGGCAACCTATCGGGAACTCACTGCAGAGGACAAGCGATTCCTCATCGCCATGCTCGATGACGAGGAAGAGTCCACCACCGCTGACCTTGTCGAGCGCCTTAAGCGTTCGCCGCAGCAGGTCTCCCGCTACCGACGCCGCATGATAGATGCCGGCATCATCGGAGAACGAGGACGAGGGCTCGTCGCATTTGAATTGCCATTCTTCCGCGACTATCTCGCGGCTCAATGCGTGAAATAGAAGTCAATGCGACAAAGGGGTGCCCCTTTGTCGCATCGCCTATAGATAACGACCGGTAATGCTCTTGGAGCAAGCTGCGATGTCGCCCGGCGTGCCGGCGCAGACGACTTGCCCGCCGGCATCGCCACCGCCCGGGCCCATGTCGATCACGTAATCGGCGTTACGGATAAGGTCGAGATCGTGTTCGATCACGATGACTGTGGCGCCCTTGGCAACGAGACCGTCAAACACGTTCAATAGCACCTGAACATCGAGCGGATGCAGGCCGATCGTGGGCTCGTCGAATACGAATACGGCATCGTCCTGCACGCGGCCCATCTCGCTCGCGAGCTTAAGGCGCTGTGCCTCGCCGCCCGAAAGCGCCGGTGTGGGCTCGCCAAGTGTGAGATAGCCCAGGCCCAGGTCGTGCAAGGTCTGCAAGCGCGTCTGAACCTTCTTGAGTCCCAGCGTGGCGTCGATGGCCTCGTCCACACTCATGTCCATGAGCTGCGGCAACGTAAGCAGACTCCCGTCTTTGCCCTCGCGATGGATATGCGAGGCGGCCTCGGCGTAGCGTGAACCACGGCATGCTGGGCAGATGATCTCGACGTCGGGCAAAAACTGCACGTCGAGCGATATCGAGCCCGTGCCGTCACACGTAGGGCAGCGCAAGGCGCCGGTGTTGTAGCTAAAGGCGCCCGCCTTGTAGCCGGCTGCCTTGGCCTCGGGCGTACGGGCGAAGGCACGGCGCAGCTCATCATGGATGTCGGCATAGGTCGCTACCGTCGAGCGCACGTTGGCACCGATGGGCGTGGCGTCAATCAGGTTGGCACGTGCAATGTCCTCGGCATCGACCCAACGCACGTGCCTCGGCAGACGCTCGCCAGCTGCCCGAGCCTTGAGCGCCGGGATGAGCGTCTCGAGCACCAACGTCGTCTTGCCCGAACCCGAAACACCCGTCACCGCGACGAGACGACCGCGCGGGATATCGACTTCGAGCGGCTTGACGGTATGGATGGTATCGGTCGCCATGCGGATATGGCCCTGGTCGAACATTTCGTCGTCAGTCACCTGTGGGCGCAAGCGCTTGGGCTCGGCGCGCAAAAACGGAGCGATGCGGCTGTCCCGCGATTGCTCGACCTCGTCTACCGTACCAGCGGCGATTACACTGCCGCCGCCTGCTCCGGCAACGGGGCCCATCTCGACCAGATAGTCGGCTTCCGCCAGTACGCGCGTATCGTGGTCGACAACAACCACGGTGTTGCCATCATCCACCAGATCGCGCATCACGCCCACCAAGCCGTCGACATTGGCAGGATGCAAGCCAATCGAGGGCTCGTCCAGCACATAAAGCACACCCGTCGACCGGTTGCGCACCACGCGGGCGAGCTGCACACGCTGGCGCTCACCCGTGGAGAGCGTGGCACCGGCGCGATCGAGTGAAAGGTAATCGAGACCCAGGTCGACCAGACGACGGGCCGCGCTCAAAAACGAATCGCAGATATCCGTCGCCATGGGCCGCATCTCGGGCGGCAAGGATGCGGGCACTCCGCGCACCCACTCAATCGCCTCGCCCAGCGTCATGGCTGCGGCCTGCGCCAGATTGATACCGCACACCTGGGGCTGGCGCGCAGCCTCGGAGAGACGCGTGCCACCACAGTCACGGCATGGACCCTCGCGCAAAAAGCGCGCAACGCGTTTGAGGCCCTTGTCGTCCTTAACCTTGGCGAGCGCATTCTCAACGGTATAGACGGCGTTGTAATAGGTAAAGTCGAGCGGCGTGGCGCCCTCGCCGTTTTTGGGAACGTAGAGAATGTGCTTCTTAACCGCCGGACCGTGGAACACGATGTCGCGCTCTTGAGGCGTGAGCTGGTTAAACGGCACGTCGGTGCGCACGCCCATCTCGCCGGCGACCTGCTTCATCAAATCCCACATGAGCGTACCCCAGGGAAGCACCGCACCTTCGTTGATGGTCTTTGACTCGTCGGGCACCAGGCTCGCCTCGTCCACCTCGCGCATGACACCGGTGCCGCCACAGGTGGGGCATGCACCGCCACTGTTAAAGGCAAGGTCCTCGGCGCTCGGAGCGTAGAACTCGCGGCCGCACGTCGGACACGTGAGCGACAGGCCAGCCGCTACGTTGAGGCTTGGCTCCACACGCGCCCCGCAATGCGGGCACACGTGATGGGCGCAACGGCTAAAGAGCAGACGCAGGCTGTTGTTGAGCTCGGTCATGGTGCCAAAGGTGGAGCGCACGCCCGGCACGCTCGGACGCTGGTGCAGCGCGAGCGCCGCCGGCACGTGCAGTACCTCGTCCACCTGGGCGTGTTCGGCCTGCGTCAGGCGACGTCGAGTATAGGTGCTAAGTGCTTCCAAGTAGCGACGCGAGCCCTCGGCATAAAGAACCCCCAGTGCCAGCGAACTCTTGCCCGAACCCGACACGCCGGCAATACCCACGAGCTTTCCCAGCGGGATATCAATATCGATGTCCTTAAGGTTATGGACACGCGCGCCACGCACCTCGATAGCCTGCGGGCTCATCTTCTGTTCCGTCACCTTTATCACCCTACTCATGCCATAAAACTCGATCGCGAATGTACTCGCCCAGCATGGGCACGGTAAACCGGACGAGACCGTATCCGGCAGCCTCGATGACGCGCTCGCGAATCAGGCTTGCGCGATATTTACTCGCCCAGCTCTGGGTGCGATCGCAGCGCTCAATGATATCCGCCATGCGCGTCGGTTTACCCTCGTCAGCAGCCATGGCCTCGATAAAGAGGCGTTGTGGGCTGCGCAGCCCGTAATACAGAGGCGCGTCAACCGCTTCGTAGAACTCGGAGACGGCATCGGCGTAGCCAGCCTCGACATCGCGCACTTCAATGACCTGCGAGCCACGCCGGACAGCAGCCCGCCACATGTAATATCCCACCAGCTGAACCATATAGGGATGTCCCATGCTCTTGTGTGCCGCAAGGTCCGCCATCTCCGCGTCAACGCAAAGACCAGCGCCTTTGACCGTCTGGATATATGAATCGCGCACTTTGGGCAAAGATATCGCCCCCAACGTACGCTGCTGGGCACGCCGTAAAAACGTCACGCTCGGCTCTTCGAGCAGATTGTCAACCATACTGGGCAAGCCGGCAAACACCAGCGCAAGGCCGCGCTGGTCGCTATCGGACAAGCCCGTGGCGTCCTGGTCTCCGAGCACCTGCTGATAGAGAACGGCCAGCGCCGCCAGCTCCTCGATAGACGCAGATTGAGCCTCGTCAATCGCAAACAATATGCCCTTACCTGGACCGAGCTTCTTGAGGCGCTCGTTGGCCAGCCCTCGCAACGTTTCGCCCTTTGCCCGCGACGCCTCGACTGACATCTGGCCAAACGACGGACCGAACTCCATTGACGTCACAACGGGTTTATTCGAGCGAAGTGCGTCGGCCAATCGGTCGCATAAGCCAAGCGAAGCGGAATCGGAGACAACCGCCCATCCGCGCTCATTGGCTAGACGTTGCAGCTCCCGCAGGAGAACCGTCTTGCCGCAGCCACGGTTTCCCGTAATGAGCATGAGCCTGCCCGGCGCTCCGGCGCCGTTATCGAGCCCTTCCTCAAAATCCTCGATGACCGACTCTCGACCGATGAGTATCGGAGGCCGCTTGCCAGCCGTGGGCTTAAAGGGATTTGGATTCATGTCGGCCTCCTCGGATTGGCAAACGCTGCCTATAGTTATACCAACTTATACCGAGTTATACCAACAGCATCTGGCAAAGGAACTGTCCCTTTGTCAGATGTGGCCGAAAAACTCGGCGTCTGCTGCTCGCCAGGGGCGGAAGGTGGCGGGATCGATCTTTACGTGCGCCGCGGCGGGTACGTCGTACCATTTGACCGTGTAACCGGCACCGTGAGAACAAAAGACCGAATCGGGCGTGTTGGGCAGATCGGCCTCGGGCTCATAGGCGGCCGCCTCGATGACGTGCTCGGCATCATGGCAAGCTGCATAGCCGGCAAACTCTAGGTACAGATGTCCGCGACCGCTCGTGTAGGCAGCCACCTCCAGCGCGTAATCCTGCACCTCGGATGCCGGTACGCGAC
>CABUTL010000049.1 GCA_902494375.1 uncultured Collinsella sp. | reverse complement strand
GCGTCGCGCACCCAACCGCCTACGTACCAAGCCTCAAGACCGGCTGCTTCGAGCGAACGCAGGACGCGCAGGGAGGCATCAGACGGTTGCGTACCGTTGAGAGAAACATTGCACATGCCTATGGCCTCCTGCACTTGCGAGCGTTAATCGATGGTTCTCAAGAAGTCTAACAAGAAACGAGAAAGCGCGCACACGCAATCGCGTCGTCGATTCGATATAACGAGACAGCAGACGCCACATACGTTCAGCGCGCAAAAAACACCCGCCTTGGTAATCCAAAGCGGGTGTTCGGCAACGATGTATCGATGCGGCTAGCAGACCTGGCGAACCTCGATGTGCTTCTTATATTCGTCAACCTTGGCAAAATCGCCCAGACCGGGGCACTCGACCACATTGGCGCCGGTGGCCATCGAAAGACGCAAGGCATCCTCGACGCGCTCGGGGGCGTCATGCCACACGGACAGGAAGGCAGCGAGGGAGGAATCGCCGGCACACACCGTCGACAGCAGCTTGACGTCGAAGGTGCGGTTGGCAAACCAGATGTGCTCGCCGTTGGAGAAGTAAGCACCGGCGCCACCGAGGGTCAGCAGCACGTTCTTGGCGCCCTTGGCATGCAGCTCGGCCATAGCGCCCTTGACGGACTCATCGTCGCCACCGCTCACCTTGATGCCAAAGATGTCGAGCAGCTCGTCGTCATTGGGCTTGATCAGCAGCGGCTCCATGGCAATGAGGTCTGCCAGCTGATGGCTCGAGATATCGAGCACGAACTCGGCCCCCTTGGCCTTTACACGGCGCAGGACCTCGGCCAAGAAGCCCTCGGAAGTTTTAGGAGGCAGCGAGCCGCTAATGACCAGGCAGGTCATGTCATCGAGCGAATCGATAAGCTCAAACATCTCCTGCTCGTTGGCCTCGTTGATGGCGGCACCGGCGTTGACCATGTTGTACTCGGTGTCGGGGCCGGCATTGAGGAACACGTTGACGCGCGTGATGCCGTCGGTCCACACGGGCTTGACGGGCACGCCCAGGGCCTCGGCGCCCTTAACAATAAACTCACCCGAGAAGCCGGCGAAGAAGCCCAGGATCGTGGTGTCGACACCGTAGTGGTCAAGCGTAAACGAGACGTTGAGGCCCTTGCCGTTGGGCGTGTAGACCGCGTTGCGGGTACGCGTGACAGTGTTGGCAGCAAGGCCGTCGCAGGCGATGTTGTAGTCAATGGCGGGATTTGCAGTGAGCGTGTAAATCATGAATGTTCCTTTCACGAAGCAACGTGTTAATGAAAGTATATTCCACGCATCGGTAAAAGGCTAGGACAACTCGGTGAACGGTGTGGAAGCGATGAAGTACGGCAGGACATCTCCACCCCCATGAAGAAACAAAAAGGCGCCCCGGCCGAAACCGGGGCGCCGCATGCGCACGAATATGTCGCGTTTCGATTACTGACGATCGAGCTTGCGGACAGCAACGCGCTTGCTGTACTCGTCGACGTGACCAAAGTCGCCAATGCCGACGGACTCGGCAACGTTGGCGCCGGTGGCCATAGCGAGCTTCATGGCCTCCTCGACGTTGTCGCGATCCCTATACCACTTGTGCAGGAACGCAGCGAGGGTGCAGTCGCCGGCGCAGACGGAAGAAACCAGCTTGATGTTGAACTCACGCTTGGCGTACCAGATGTCCTCGCCGTTGGAGAAGTAAGCGTCGCCGCGGCTACCACGGGTGAGCAGCACGTTCTGAACGCCGGCGTCGTGAGCCATCTTCATGGCAACGCGAACCTCGTCGTCGGTGTCGACCGGCACGCCGAAGATGGCCTTCATCTCGTGATGGTTTGGCTTGATGAGCAGCGGCTTCTTGTGAGCGAGCTCCTTGAGCTTGTCGGAGGACAGGTCCAGGACGACATCGGCGCCACGAGCCTGAGCGTGCTCCATGACCTGAGCCAGGAAGTCAGGCGTAGCTTTGGGAGGCACGGAGCCGGAGACGATCAGGCACTCAAGATCGCCCGCGGTGTCCAGGATGTTGTAGAGCTCCTCCTGGTGCTGCGGCGTAATCGGGGCGCCGGGGTTGAGGATGCCGTACTCGTGCTGGCCATCGTTGACGTAGGTGTTAATGCGCGTGATACCGTCGGTCCAGACCGGGCGGCAGAGGCAACCCAGGTTCATGACCTCCTCGACGATGAACTTGCCCGTGAAGCCAGCGAAGAAGCCGAGCGCGACGGTGTCGACGCCCATCTTCTTAAAGGCGAAGGACACGTCGAGGCCCTTGCCGTTAGCCGTGTAGCTGGCCGAGCCGGTGCGGACGTTCTCGTCGGGCTCGAGCGGAGAGCTCGAAACCGTCATGTCGACAGCCGGGTTAGCGGTTAGCGTGTAGAACATTTACAGTACCCCCTGTATATGTGAGGGCCGCGTGGCCGGCCCATTCCGACCACGCGGTTACCTCTGATACCAAATTAGCGAGCTGCGGACTCGAGCAGTGCCTTGACCTCGGCGGCGGTGTTGCAGGCGAGCGCCTTCTCGGCGAGCTCGTCGCACTCGGCCTTGGTCCACTGGCTGATGGTCTTGCGGGCGCGCAGGATCGACGGAGCGCTCATCGAGAACTCCTCCAGGCCCCAGCTGATCAGCAGCGGCTCGAGCAGCGGATCGGCAGCGGCCTCGCCGCACATACCGACCATGATGCCGGCCTTCACGCCGCTCTCGATGATGTTCTTGAGCGAGCGGAGCACGGCGGGATAGTACACCTGGTACAGGTTGGAGATGGTGTCGTTGCCACGGTCGGCGCACATGGTGTAGCCGATCAGGTCGTTGGTGCCGATGGAGAAGAAGTCGGCGACCTCGGCAAGACGGTCTGCGAGCAGCGAAGCGGCGGGCGTCTCGACCATAATGCCGACCTCGATGTTCTCGTTGAACTTTCGACCCTCTTCGGTCAGCTCGGCCTTGCACTGCTCGACGAGCTCCTTGACAGCCAAGACCTCCTCGACGCAGGTGACGAGCGGGATCATGATCTTGACGTCACCGAAGGCGCTAGCGCGCAGCAGAGCGCGGAGCTGGACCTTGTACTGGTCGGGATTGGCCAGGCAGTAACGCACGGCGCGGAAGCCCATGAAGGGGTTATCTTCCTTGACCATGTGCAGATACGGAATCTCCTTGTCGCCGCCCACATCGAGCGTGCGGATGATGACCGGAGCACCCTTGAGCGCGCTGGCGACCTTACGGTAGGCGTTGAACTGCTCCTCCTCGGAAGGAAGCTCAGCAGAGTCCATGAACAGGAACTCGGAGCGGAACAGACCGATGGCCTCGGCGTCGTGATCGAGCGCGTTGGGCACGTCATCGGGGTTACCGATGTTGCAGGCGATGATCTTCTTGATGCCATCGGCAGTCACGGACGGCTTGCCACGGAAGGCCTCGAGGGCTGCCTTCTCGGCAGCGAAGGCCTCGGCCTTGGCGGTGTAGGCAGCGAGCGTCTCCTCGTCGGGATCGGCCTCAACGATACCCTTGCCACCGTCGACGACAACGGTCATACCGTTGCGCAGCGCGGTGCAGCTGTTGGAAACCGAAAGGACAGCCGGGATCTCAAGGGCGCGCGCAATAATCGCGGAATGCGACGTGCGGCCACCGGTCTCGGTGACGATACCGGCAACGTGGGCCTTATCGATCGTGGCGGTCATGGACGGCGTGAGGTCGTGCACGACAACGACAGTGTTCTCGGGCAGGACGGAGAGGTCGACGACCTCCTTGCCCAGCAGCTCGGCCAGAATACCGGTGCGGATGTCGGCGATGTCGGCCGCGCGCAGACGGAACATCTCGTCGTCCATAGACAGGAACATGTTCTCGAACATGGTCGAGGTGTCCATGAGCGCCTGCTCGGCGCAGGTACCGCCGTCAATGGCGGCGTTGATGGCGTCGGTCATGCCCGGGTCCTGAGCCAAGACAATGTGTCCGCTCATGATCTCGGCCTCGGCCTCGCCCACCGTCTCCTTCATGTGGTCGGCCTGAGCCTGGGTCTTCTCGCAGAAGACCGAAAGAGCGGACTGATAGCGCTCCTTCTCTGCTGCCGAATCAGCAACCTCGTGCGGCTCAAACGTCAAGTCGGGATCGACGGCAACCATGACGGTGCCGATACCGATGCCCTCGGAAGCGTTGACTCCCTGATACATTCCCATTCCTCTCTCCGTGTCATGTGATAAAGCGTTTTGCCATATCCATGACAAAAGAGCGCAGCTACCTTACAACAGGTCACTGCGCCCCCAAATATGAACTTAGTTGTTCAACATGCGACCCGTTTGAGTTCTACTCGCCAAGACCGCTCTTGATGAGCTCGATGGCAGCAGCCAGAGCCTCGGCCTCGTCAGCGCCGTCGCACTTGACCTCGACCTCGGTGCCGCAGGGGATACCAGCAGCCATGAGGGCCATCGGGGACTTGCCGTTGACCTCCTTCTCGGGGGTAACGACCGTCACGTCACAGGCATACTTGCCCATGGTGGAGGCGAACAGACCAGCCGGACGCATGTGCAGACCCTGAGGATTAACGAGGGTAGCCTTCTCAGAAACCATAGTTGACTCCTTTTTTGTGTTTAACCCCTGTCATGCATGTGGCAGGAGTCAGATTCACGACGTTGTTTATATTAACTCACATCAAACGGTTTTTCATTGTGTTTCAGACGAATTATTGGACAGATGTGTTTGTCGTCCGCTTGCTCGCCCACAGGGGCCCGTGCGCGGCCTGTGAGATTTCCTGCTCTACAGTCCTGCTCGCACGAAGAGCACATTAAGTGCTCTTCGGCTCGTGCGGAACTCGCGATAAATCTCACAGGCCGCGCGCGGGCCCCTGTGGGCGAGCAAGCTGCGGAAACCCAGTCGGTCCAAAGTAATGTCGGCTGAAAGGAATTCTGGCTGATGATCTGTTCGCGACAAGGACTCGATAGGTAGCCCCCTCTATGCCCTTTTATAAGTTGCGGTGAAATAGGGGCTGAATTTGGGGTTGAATCGTTTAAACAGTCCCTATTTCACCGCAACTTACAGAAGGGAATGAAAAAAGGCGGGGGCTCCGGGTGGAGTCCTCGCCTTTATTACAGGGGGCGATGTTATTCGCGTACCGTGGAATTAGACCAGGCGGGCGTTGATCGTCTTGGCGATCTCGGCGGCGTCGGTGGAACCCTTGACGGTGGCACGGAAGTCCTCGTCCATGAGCGCCTCGGCGACCTTGGACAGGATCTTGAGGTGCGTAGTGCCGGCCTGGGCACCGGGGATGAGCAGGGCGATAGCCACGTTGACGGGAGCGCCGTCCATGGTGTCCCAACCGGTCACGCCGGACTCGTCCTTAACGACGATGACGGCAGCCTCGGTAATGGCGTCGGACTTGGCATGCGGGATGGCGAAGCCCTCCATCATGCCCGTGGTGCCCTCGGCCTCGCGGGCCAGGAAGGCGTTCATCACGGCGTCGGCGTCGCTGGCGATACCGGCCTTGACGGCCTGGTTGGAAACGAAGCTCAGAGCCTCGTCACGAGAAGCGAAGTCCTCGGCGACAAAAACATTCTCGACCTTCACGAAGTCGACAGCCTCGGCCTTGGGGGCCTCGACGGCAGCGGCCTTGGCAGCCTCAACCGGCTTGGCTGCAGGAGCGGCCTTCTGGTTCTTCTCGAAGTCGTACTTCTTGAAGGCCACGAACAGGATGCCACCGACCACAGCGCCGATGAGGATCGCGAGGACCCAAAGCGGACCGTTCTCGACAACGGGCAGGACCAGGAAGCCACCGTGAGGCGCCGGATCGTGAACGTTGAACATAATGGTCAGGATCGAAGCGATAGAGGAGCCGAGCATCATGATGGGCATGACAGGCCAGATGTTCTTGGTCATGAACGGAATGGCGCCCTCGGTGATGTGGGTGCAACCAAGGATGAGGTTGACGACACCGGCGTCGTGATCCTCCTGGCTGAAGTACTTCTTGCCGACAACGACGGCAAAGGTGGTGATCAGCGGCGGAACGATGCAGGCGGCGGAGACGGCAGCCATGAAGTTGGTGCCGAAGTTGTAGGTATCGGTGCCAACACCAGCAGCCAGAGCCTCGGTGAGCATAGCGGTACCGGTGACGTAAGCAGCCTTGTTGACCGGGCCGCCCATGTCAAAGGCGCACATGCAGCCAATGGCAAGACCCAGGACAACGGCGCCAGAGGCGGACAGGCCCTTGAGGAAGTCCATCATGGCGGTGTTGATGGCAGCCATGGGGCCGGAAATGCCAAGCATGACCAGGCCGACAATAGCCGTCGAGAACAGCGGGTACAGGAAGATAGCCTTGAGGCCGTCCAGGTTCTTGGGCAGGCCGGCAAAGACCTTCTCGAGTAGCAGGATGACATAGCCGGCGAGGAAGCCGCCAACGATGCCGCCCAGGAAGCCGAAGCCCACGCCGGCGCCACCGGCGTCAATCATGCCGGTCTCGGCGTTAACAGGCAGGCCCTGGATGGCGATCATACCGGCAACAAAGCCGGGGACGAGCGCCGGGCGCTTGCCGATGGATTCGGCGATGTAGGCGGAAAGCACCGGAACCATAAGGTTCATGGCGATGCCGCCGATGATCTTGAGCATCGCAGCAAAGCTGTTGTAGTCAGACGCCGTCGAATCGAAGGACGTAATGCCCCACAGGAACGAAACGGCGGTCAGAACACCACCGGCAACGACGAAGACCAGCATGTGGCTGACGCCGTTCATGAGGTGCTTGTAGATGATGTGACCGATGGACTCCTTCTCCTCGACCTCATCCTCGATATCGGCAGCAGCTGCAACCGTGTCGTCACCCTTGGCGGCGAGCGCGCGGTCAATCAGCTTACCGGCGGCCTCAACGGACAGGGCCTTGGAAACACCAACGGAAACCATGGGCTTGCCGGCGAAACGCTCAGCCTGTACATCCTTGTCGGCTGCGACGACGACGGCCTTGGCACCAGCGATCTCACTCTTGGTGAGCTCGTTCTCGACACCGACCTGGCCATGAGTCTCGACCTTAATGGTCAGACCGCGCTCGGCAGCTGCCTTCTCCAGCGCCTCCTTCGCCATGAAGGTGTGCGCAATGCCGGTCGGGCAACCGGTCGCGGCGATGATGTCAAACTTAGCCATGTGTCCCTCCTTCTATAGTACAGCGCCCGCGGGCGCTCCCCTACACGCGCTTCGATGCGCGTTTTTCCACAACTGAAAGATACCAACCTACCGTCCGCGTGAGAAGAGACAAGGTGCAATTCTCCGGTGAAAGGTTCTTTCATAACCGTAAACGGTAGATGAAAGTTTACCATCAACACTTGAAACGGCAAGGTGTATCTTGTAATTGAAAATGCCCGTATACTATGGCATTGCAAATCAAGCTAGATTTTCATGCCAACCAGGAGCCATCCATGACCGATAGTAGCAAGAGCGCACTTTCCCTCATTAGCACTCATCAGGGATACAGCGAGTCCGAGCAGCGCATTGTCGACTATATATTGGAGCACCAGTCCGAGGCTCCACGCCTCACGGCGGCTCAGCTCTCGCGCGCCGCTGCCACGTCCGAGGCAACCGTTTCGCGCTTCTGCCGCAAGCTTGGGTTTGGCAGCTTCCGCAGCTTTCAGTTTTCGTTGGCGAGGGATTTGGAAAGCCAGCGCAACGAGGGCCTGACCGACGAGGTCTCGCTCGACAATATGGAGCAGAGCCTCAAGAACATCCTGGCTGCCAAGGTGAGCGAGCTTAATGCGACCATCGACGGTATCGACCACGATACGCTGGCGGCTGTTGTGCATGCCCTTAAGCATGCAGGGGTTATTGAGTTTGCGGCTGTGGGCAATACGAACGCGGTCGCGCTCGATGCGACGTTTAAGTTTTCGCAGCTGGGCCTGCGCTGCATGGCGAGCACCATTAGCGAGACATCAATCGGCTTTGCGCTCACGTTACGCCCGGGTGACGTCATCGTGCTTATCTCAAACTCCGGCAAATCGCGCCGATTGAATCGCATGGCAAAAGCGGCTCGCAACTGCGGCGCAACCGTAGTCGTCATCAGCAGTGACAGCAAATCCCCACTCGCGCGCCTGGCAGACTACACTTTTAATACCGTCAACCACGAAGCGC
>CABUTL010000048.1 GCA_902494375.1 uncultured Collinsella sp. | reverse complement strand
CTGCAGGCGCTGATCGACCTGATTGCCGCCGGCAAGCTCAACGCTTCGATTGAGCTTGTGGTGTCGAGCCGTCCATCGGCTAAGGGCTTGCAGCGCGCCGAGCGTGCGGGTATCCAGACGCTCACGCTGTCCAAGGACGTCTATGCCGACCCCATCGCGGCCGACGAGATCATCGCGCATGAGCTGCTCGAGCGCGGCTGCGAGTACGTGGTGATGGCCGGCTATATGCGCATGGTGCACACGCCGCTGCTGGCGGCGTTCCCCAATCGCGTGGTCAACCTGCATCCGGCACTGCTGCCGAGCTTTACCGGTGCCCATGCGATTGACGATGCGTTTGCTCGCGGTGTCAAGGTGACCGGCGTGACCGTGCACTTTGCCAACGAGATCTACGACAACGGCCCCATCATCGCCCAGCGTGCGCTGGCTGTTGAGGAGGGCTGGGACGTCGACACGCTCGAGGAGCACATCCACGCGATTGAGCACGTGCTGTATCCCGAGGTCGTGCAAATGCTCGCCGACGGCCGCGTCCACGTGCTGGAGAGCGGCAAGGTGGCAATTGACCCGGCACGTTAGTCGTGTGTAAGAGCGTTCATTGAGCGTTCTTTGGGACGTAAACGATCTAGAAAATCTGACAGGGCCTCGTCCGCGAGCGGGCGTGGCCCTTTTGTGCGGTCTGCTCTGTTTGCTATACTGCTAGCAAGTAGAGAGGAGCCACTATGGGTACAGCAACGGTGCAGCTCAACACGCGAATCGACCCTATGCTCAAGGCCGGTGGCGATGCGGTCCTGACTCGTAATGGGTTGGGGCCGAGTGACGCCATTCGTGCGCTTTGGACCTATCTTGCCGAACATCAAACGTTGCCGGGATTTATGGTGACGGATGGGTGCGAGACGTCTCGTGCGAAGAGTCTTGCCGAGCAGGGGTGTGGCCTGGCTTTTTCCTCGTTGGGATTGAGCGCGTCGGATTTTGCGCCAGGCGAATCATCGGCGGAAGACTGGGATGCCGTACGCGATGATATGTATGATGCGATGATTGCCGACATAGAGGTGAATTGCCGATGATTGCGGCGAAACGACTCTTGGTAGACACGAACGTTTGGCTCGATTATTACCTGCAAGAGGGAGCGTTTGGCGAAGCGACGAGATTGGTTGAGCTGGCCGAAGCGGGAAAGATCGACCTTCTGTACGCGCCAACGACGGCAAAGGACCTGTTCTATATCTTGCCTCGGCGTCTCGCTCGGCGGAACGTGAATGGGGATAACGCGTCGTTCATTCCGGCTGCGTGGGCCTGTATCGAGCATATGATGCAGGTGGCAACGGCCTCTCCGCTTTCGTTGGCGGAGTGCGAGATGGCGCGTATGCTCGGCAAGCGTATGCCTGACCTCGAGGACAATCTCATCATTGCATCGGGCGATACGGCGGATGTCGACTATGTTGTCACGAGCGACCGACGCATGTTGGAGGTGATGTCCGAGGTATGCCTGACGCCCGCGCGCGCACTCGAGCTCATCGGGATCCTCGGCTAACCTTGCATACTCCGTTTCGCTATCATATTGAGCATTGTGGCCCTCATGCAACTTTGGAGGACGGTATGGCGGATAACGAGGCGCTGTTTGCGCCTGAGCTGGTGTTTTTTGATTGGGAGTGTGCGACGCCGGATGAGGTGTTCGCGCGTCTTGAGGGCGAGCTTGTACCGCGTGGCTACATTGCCGACGGTTGGTTCGACGCCGTTCGCACGCGCGAGGATGCCTATCCCACGGGTCTTGCCATGCCGGCGGCAAACATTGCCATTCCGCATACCGATCCGGGGTTTGTGGCCAAGCCCTATATCGCGGTGGTGAAGCCCGCCGCGCCCGTGACATTTAACGCTATGGCTGGCATGGGCGCTCCGGTGCCGGCGCAGATCGTCATCAATCTGGGCATCGCCGAGCCGGGCGGCCAGGTCGAGGCCCTGCAGGCGCTCATGAACATCTTTATGGACGCCGATGCCGCAGCCGACGTGCTCGGCCAGACCACGTCCCAGGGCATGGTCGACGCCATCCGCCGTCACTTCTAAGGTGCCGGCTGCCAGAGCTGTCCCCTTTGCACCAAAATGGTGCAGATTAACCTGTCCCCAATGCACCAAGCGTGCCGCGGGGGCTGCGTTGTGACACAATGGCGTTTGTTCGATTCGTTATGCGAAAGGCCAACTATGGCAAATAAGAAAAAGAACCCCGCACCCGAGCCGACGCCCGAGCAGCAGGCTCGCGCCGCCTCCAGCTCTCGCAAGAAGCAGCGCAAGACCCGCGTGTCCAAGACCGTCAAGATCGTTCTGGTGGTCATCGGCGTGCTGGCAATGCTGCTTTCCGTCTCGGCCATGGCGTGCTCCGGCCTGATGTCGCAGGCCGAGGACACCTCGGGCTACAAGCTTACCGGCGGTGTAGCTGCCACTATCAACGGCACCAGCCTCACCGAGGACACCGTGACCAAGCAGATCATGAGCATGCGCACGTCCTACGGCTACAACAAGGACAAGGACTGGGCGCAGTACCTGGTCGACAACGACCTCACGCCCAAGAAGTACCGCAAGCAACTCATCGACTCCTACACGCAGCAGATTCTGCTTCAACAGGCACAGAAGGAGAACGGCGTGACGGTGTCGGACGAGGAGGTCGAGAAGGCTTGGAAGGACGCATGCAAGAGCGCGGGCGGTGCCAAGGCCTTTAAGAAGACCCTCAAGACCTACGGCTATACCGAGGACACCTACAAGGACTCGCTCAAGGAGAGCCTGGCGCAGCAAAAGCTTAAGGATGCCGTCGCGCCCACGAGCAAGCCCAAGGACAGCGAGATCGTCGATTACATCAACGAAAACCTGTCCAGCTACAACGACGCCCGCCGCTCGTCGAACATCCTGATCAAGGTTGATTCCGACGCTTCCGACGAGGACAAGGCTGCCGCCAAGGCCAAGGCGCAGGAGTGCCTGGACAAGATCAACTCCGGTGAGCTGAGCTTTGAGGACGCCGTTGAACAGTACTCCGAGGACACCGGTTCCAAGGAGAAGAAGGGCGATGTGGGCTGGGATAAGCTCACCACCTTTGTCGACAGCTACCAGACGGCGCTCGAGGGGCTCAACAAGGGCGACGTGAGCGAAGTCATCGAGTCGACCTATGGCTACCACATCATCAAGTGCACCGACTACTTCCATGTCGATAATCAGGTTGACGACATCAACCAGGTGCCCAAGGCCATCAAAAAGTACGTCTCCAACGTGGTGAAGACGCAAGCGGCCAGCACCGCGTACAGCGAGTGGCTGGAGCAGTACAAGAAGGATGCCGACATCACCGTCAACCCCATGCCCAAAGACGTGCCATACAACGTCAGTCTGAAGGGCGTCACCAAGAGTTCGACCGACGATTCGTCGACGACTGAGTAATCATGGGGCGGTGCTCGCGCGAGTGCCGCCCGCGCTATTAGAGAGGATTTGCAGATGACCAACGAAGAGCTGCAGAAAGAAATGATCGCGGCCATGAAGGCCAAGGACAAGGTTCGCCTGTCCATCATTCGCCAGGTTAAGGCCGAGGTGAAGAATATCGAGGTCAACGAGCGCCGCGATGTGACCGAGGAAGACGTCAACAGCATGATCAAGCGTCTGATCAAGCAGACGAGCGAGACGCTGGAGATGTCCATCAAGGCCGGCACCGACCAAGAGCGTACCGACAACCTGACCGAGCAGGTCAAGATTCTGGAGAGCCTTCTGCCCGCGCAGGTTTCGGGCGAGGAGCTCGAGGCCCTGATCGAGCAGGTCATCGCCGAGCTGGGCGCCACGTCCAAGAAGCAGATGGGCCAGGTCATGGGCGCTCTGGGTAAGGCCACTGGCGGCAACTTCGATAAGCCGGCAGCAGCAAAGATCGTTGGAGCCAAACTCGCGTAGGGACCGAGCGGCATATAGTTGATGTTGAGGGGGCGTGACCATTGCGGTCGCGCCCCTTTTTTGATGGCAGCTGAAGGGCACTCATTGGGGACAGACTTAAATGAGTGCCCGCTCATTGGGTGCTCATTTAAGTCTGTCCCCAATGAGTGGGTGGAAGGTTGCGGGTTCTTTACGGGAATATAGTGTGGGCTGCGGAAACGTGGTTCTTTCCGTACAATAGTTCAACTCGTGTAAACGCAGGGAAGGGACATTCATGGCAGACATGATCGAGATCAAGCATCTCAACAAGTACTTTGGCGACCTGCATGTGCTCAAAGATATCAATCTCACCGTCAAGCGCGGCGAGAAGCTCGTAATGATCGGGCCTTCCGGCTCGGGTAAGTCGACGCTCATCCGCTGTGTCGATTATCTTGAGGAGCCCACGTCGGGCGAGGTCATCATCGACGGTACGCCGCTCACCAAAAAGAACCACCTGGAGATGGCTCGCAAGTATAGCTCCATGGTGTTTCAGCAGTTCAACCTGTATCCCAACATGACGGTGCTGGGCAATCTGACGCTCGCGCCCATCAAGCTGCAAAAGAAGAGCAAGGAGGAGGCGACCGAGATCGCCATCGCCGCGCTCAAGCGCGTCGGCATGGCGCATAAGGCCGGCGAGTATCCGCAGAATCTCTCGGGCGGTCAGCAGCAGCGCATCGCCATCGCCCGTGCCCTGTGCACCAAGCAGCCCATCATCCTGTTTGACGAGCCGACCTCGGCGCTCGACCCCGAGATGGTCCAGGAGGTTCTGGACGTTATGATTGAGCTCGCGCAGGAGGACATCACCATGATCTGCGTGACGCACGAGATGGGCTTTGCGCGCCAGGTGGCCGACCGCGTCATCTTTATGGAGGACGGCCGCATCCTGGAGGAGGGCACGCCCGAGCACTTCTTCGATAACCCCGAGAACCCGCGCTGCCGCGAGTTCCTGTCCAAGATTCTGCACTAGGCGCGGTGATGGACATGACGGATATGACGAGGGCGGCCGTGTCGCGCCGTCACTTTTTACAGCTGGCGGGCGCCGGCATGCTTGCGCTGACGGGGACTGCGCTTACCGGTTGCGGCAACTCCACCAGCGGCGAGGGCTCCGACAAAGGGCCCAAGCTTGCGGCCATTAAGTCGCGCGGCCATCTGAATGCCGGCGTCAAGAAAGATGTTCCCGGCTACGGCTATTACGACACCGCCAAGGGCCGCTTTGAGGGCATGGAAGTCGATTTGTGCTACCAGATCGCCGCTGCCGTCTTTGGCGTGAGCTACAAAGAGGCCCGCGCCCAGGAGCTTGTCGAGTTTACCGACGTAACGCCCAAGACGCGCGGCCCGCTGATCGATAACGGCCAACTTGACGTGGTCGCGGCGACCTACACCATCACCGACGAGCGCAAGAAGAGCTGGGATTTCTCGACGCCGTACCGCACCGACTACGTTGGACTCATGGTCAAGAAGCGTTCGGGCTTTACCTCGATTGAGGATCTGGACGGCAAGGTCATTGGCGTGAGCCAGGGTGCTACCACGCAGGGCCTGATCGAGCAGATGATCAAGGACAACGGCTTTAGCTGCAAGCCCGAGTTTAGGGCCTTTAGCGGCTACCCCATCATCAAGAGTTCCCTCGACGCCGGCAATATCGACGTCTTTGCCATGGACCGCTCCACGCTGGCCGGTTACATGAACGAGACCGTTGAGCTGCTGCAGCCCGAGGTCAAGTTTGGCGAGCAGGGCTACGGCGTGGCGACCAAGAAGGGCTGCGACCTTTCGGCCGTGGTCGATCAGGTGATTTGCGATCGCCTGGCCGACGGCTGGCTCGACCAAGAGGTCAAGACCTGGGGTCTTGTATAGGCGCATCGTCCAAGGAAGGAATCAAATGCTCGAAGGATTATTTGACGCCGACCGTTGGTCGACGACATTTCAAAACATGGGGCCCTTCTGGGAGGGCTTTGGCGTGACGCTGCAGGTGGTCGTTGCCGGTCTGCTGCTGTCGCTGGTGCTGGGCACGCTGCTGGGTGTGTTCTCTACCACTCGCTCGCGCGTGCTGCGCGCCATAAGTCGCGTGTACGTGGAGTTTTACCAGAACACCCCGTTGCCCGTACAGGTGCTCTTTATGTACATGGCCGGTCCGCAGTTTTTGCAGGCCATAACCGGTGCCGACCAGCCGGTGCGTATCGCGCCGTTCGTGTTGGGCTTCTTGGGCGTGGGCCTGTATCACGCGGCCTACATTTCGGAGGTCATCCGCACCGGTATCGAGGCGGTTCCGCGCGGTCAGATGGAGGCGGCCCAGAGCCAGGGCTTCACCCGGGCGCAGGCGTACTGGTACATCGTGCTGCCCCAGACATTCAAGATCATTCTGCCGCCGCTGTGTAACCAGGCGCTCAACTTGGTCAAGAACACGTCGGTGCTGGCGCTTGTGGCCGGCGGCGACCTTATGTACCGTTCCGACAACTTTGTGAGTCTGTACGGTTACCTGCAGGGATACATCGTCTGCTGCCTTATGTACTTCATCATCTGCTTTCCGCTCGCCATGCTGGTGCAGTGGCTCGAGCGCCGCTCCAAGGAGCGTCCGCGCGGCGTGAGCCTAGCCGAGCTGGGGCTCGACAACGTAGAGGAGGCCTAGCGCATGGAAATCTTCAACGCGACCAACCTGCTCTACATTTGGGGCGGCTTTGTTAAGACAATCGAGATCTCGGCGCTGTCGATCTTTTTCTCGCTCATCTTTGGCACGGTGCTGGCGCTTGTTAAAAGTTATGCGCCCCGCCCGTTCCGTATTTTGGTGAGCGCCTATATCGAGCTGTTCCGTTGCACGCCGAACCTGCTGTGGATTCTGTTTATCTACTTTACGGTGCAGGGTTTGGACATTGTGATTTCGACCATCGCCTTTACGCTGTTTACCAGCGCCGTTATGGCCGAGATTGTGCGCGGCGGCCTCAACTCGATTCCGCGCGGCCAGTTTGAGGCAGCGCAGAGCCAGGGTTTTGGCTTCTTTGCCACCATGCGCTACATCATTCTGCCGCAGACGTTTAAGACGATCATTCCGGCGCTGTTTAGCCAGTGCACGACCGTCATCAAGGACAGCTCGTATCTTTCGGGTATTAACGTGGCCGAGCTCATGTACACGGCAAACGTCGTGATGGCCCATGCGATCGACCTGTCGCAGGTGCTTATGCTCTACGGCCTGGTGTTTGCGATGTACTTTGTGCTCAACTTTGGTATCTCGCTGCTGGTGAGGGCGTATCAACGCCGCATCGTGGCCGCATAGTCCTGCTTCCCCAAGCACGGCACCTTGCCCCTCAATCGTCGCTTGCGTACATTTAGTACGCGGCGCTCCTCTTTCGGGGCAATCTGCCGCACTTGGGAAACCAGGACGGTCGTAAGTGACAAAATGGGAATCAGGAATCGCCTATTTCTCATTTGCTAGAAAGGAATCGCGATGAGCGATCTGGAGAACAAGAAGAATCCTGTGGTCATTACCATCGCGCGCGATTTTGGTGCCGAGGGCCACGAGATTGGCCGAATGCTTGCCAACGAGCTGGGGATTCCGCTGTACGACAACGAACTGCTGGTGCGTGCGTCGCTGCGTGCGGGCGAGTCGCTCGACAAGATGGCCGCCTACGACGAGCGCCTGGCTGTGGAGAACATGGCGTTTCTGCCCGACCGCTACGATGCCCGTTCGTACTCGGACAAGCTATTCCAAAAGATGAGCCAGGTGATTTTGGATTTGGGCGAGACCGAGAGCTGCATCATCGAAGGGCGCCTGTCCGATTATCTGCTTCGTAACAACCCCAACCACATTGCCGTGTTGGTGACCGCTCCCTTTGAGGATCGCGTCGAGATTGTGCGCAAGAAGCGTGGCCTCAACAAAAAGAAGGGCGCCAAGCTGGTCAAACAGCAGCAGAAGGCGCGCGAGGCGTTCTATAAGCGCTACAGCGCCGGCAAGTGGAAGATGACGAGCGGTAAGGATATCGTCGTCAACCGCGCCAAGCTGGGGCGCGAAGGCTGCAAAGACGTTATCGCCGCTGCCTACCGCTACAAAGTGGCGCAGCTCGAAGGCTAACCGACCAAAACCACCACAAAGGGGACAGGCACCTTTGTGGTGGTTTTTGTTTTTCAAGACTTTAGTCTGCTGGCCGCGCAGCGGCCAGCTTTAAACCACCCGCTACGCGGGTGGAGACAAACGGCTTTACAAAGCCACCCCTCCGACCGATATTGACGATTGTTCAGGCCGTCAAGAATTCGAGTCG
>CABUTL010000047.1 GCA_902494375.1 uncultured Collinsella sp. | reverse complement strand
CCCCACTGGACCTTCATGCCCGGTTTCTCGCGCACGTACAGCTTGACGGGCGTCTTTTTGGGCGCAGTGGCGATGTAGTTGATAATCTCCTGTGCATCCATCTCGGCTGCGTTGCTCATATGCTGTTTCTCCTTTGCGTGGATACGGTTGATATCTGGTTAGGCAAACATGACCTGGTCGAACGTATAGAAGCCGGGTTCGCGGGTGACGAGCTTCTGCGCGGCTGCCAAGGCGCCGTTGACAAAGATCTGACGGCTCGTGGCGCGATGCGTGAGCGTGACTTCCTCATCCTGGCCAAAGAAACTCACTTCGTGCACGCCGGCGACAGTACCGCCGCGCAGCGAGTGCATGCCGATCTCCTTGGGGTCGCGCGCGCCGCACATACCCTCGCGGCCATAGACGGGGTGATAGCCTGCCTCGGGCTCGGCCTCGACGACGGCATCGAGCAGCAACTTGGCTGTGCCGCTGGGGGCATCGACCTTTTGGTTGTGGTGTGTCTCGACGATCTCGCAGTCAAAGCCGGGCAGCTCGCGTGTGGCCTGCGCTACCAGATGACGCAGGGCTGCAATACCGATGGAGTAATTGCCCGAGTGCATAACGCGGGCATTCTGGCCCAGCTCGCGCAGGCGGTCCATCTGCTCGGGGGTGTAGCCCGTGGTGCCCGAGACCAACGCGGCGCCCGTGCGCTCGACATAGGCGACGACGGCATCGAAGGTAACGACGTTCGAGAAGTCGATGATGACGTCGGCTGCCGGGGCGTCCTCGAGCTCGGACAGATCAAAACCGATCTGGGCGACGATATCAAAAACGGGCTGACCGGCGGCGTCGACAACGCCCTCGGCGGTAGTGCGGATGAGCGAGCCCATGCGGCCCGTTCCCATAATGACAGTCTTAATCAAGCAGACCAGCTCCCTTCAGAGCATCGGTAAGTGCAGCGCGCGTGTCGTCTGCCATGGGGCACAGCGGCATACGGTAGTTTGCTTCGATCATACCCATCTGAGCGAGCGCTTCTTTAACGGGGATGGGGTTGACCTCGCTAAAGAGGGCGTTGATGAGCGGCTGGCCGGCAATCTGGATGTCGCGGGCGCGCTCCACGTCGCCGTCCAGGTAGGCGCGGCACATGTCATGCACGAGCTGCGGCTGAACGTCGGCCCACACGCTGATGGTGCCCGAGGCGCCCAGGCTCATGAGCGGCACGGTGAGCGCGTCCTCGCCCGAGTACATGCGGAAGTCGTCGGACAGCAGGTGGGCAATCTTGGCCGCGTAGGCGACGTTGCCCGAGGCTTCCTTAATACCCATGATGTTGGGGTGCGCGGCCAAGCGCTCTACGTTGCGCTCGCTGATGCCGCAGCCGCAGCGGCCGGGGATGTTGTACAGGATGCAGGGGATGTCCACGGCATCGGCGACGGTCTTAAAGTGCTGATAGATACCCTCTTCATTGGACTTGTTGTAGTAGGGGGTGATGAGCAGCAGGCCGTCGGCTCCCAAGCCCTGGTAGGTGAGCGACTTGGTGAGCATCGTCTGCGTGGAGTTGGAGCCCGAGCCGGCGATGACGGGGACGCGTCCCGCAACATGCTTGACCACGGCGGCGACGACGGAGTTGTCCTCGTCATCGGTCATCGTGGCGCTCTCGCCGGTGGTGCCCAGGGTGAGGATGGCGTCGGTGCCGTTTTGCAGGTGGAAATCGATAAGGCACTCGAGCGCGTCAAAGTCGACGCTGCCGTCCTTTTTAAACGGCGTGACGAGGGCGACGATCGAGCCCTCGAGGTTGCGGATATCCATGTTCTTCTCCTTCGCTTCCGCGATCTGGATGCGTTTGTTCCATTGGGCGGCGACGGCCAGGCTCTCGTCCTGGGCGCGACGACGAGCGCTTTCGGCACGCGATTTGGCCAGCAGCTCACGGCCGCACGGCAGCACGTCGAGCGTGGCAAAATAATCGCCCGGGCGCTCGGCGCGGCGGATAAGGTCGGCCGAGCCGTCGGGGCGCAGCAGCACCTCGGCGGAGCGCAGGCGGCCGTTGTAGTTGTAGCCCATGGAGTAGCCATGCGCGCCGGTATCGTGGATCACGAGCACATCACCCATGTCGATCTGCGGCAGCTCACGGTCGATGGCGAACTTATCGTTGTTCTCGCACAAGTTGCCCGTGATGTCATACGTGTTCGTGACCGGTGCTGCGGTCTTGTCAGGGCCACCCGGCTGTCCCATTACCGTAATGTGGTGGTAGGCACCATACATAGCGGGACGAATGAGGTCGACGGCGCTTGCGTCCACGCCGATATAGTCCTTGTAAATCTGCTTCTCGTGGATGGCCTTGGTGACCAGGCAGCCATAGGGGCCCATCATAAAGCGGCCCATCTCGGTGCAGATGGCCACATCGCTCATGCCGGAAGGAACCAGGATTTCGTCGTAGGCCGCGTGCACTCCCTCGCCGATGGCGTGAATGTCGTTGGCCTGCTGCTCGGGCAGATAGGGGATGCCGACGCCGCCGGACAGATTGATAAAGGCGACATGTGCGCCCGTTTCACGCTCCAGGCGCACGGCAAGTTCAAAGAGGGTACGTGCGAGCTTGGGATAATAGTCGTTGGTGACGGTATTGCTGGCAAGGAAGGCATGGATGCCAAAATTCTCGGCGCCCTTGGCCTTGAGCATGCGGAAAGCCTCGAAGAGCTGCTCGGTGGTCATGCCGTACTTGGAGTCGCCGGGGTTGTCCATGATGCCGTTGGAGAGCTGGAACAGGCCGCCCGGATTAAAGCGGCAGCTGACCGTCTTGGGGATGGGTCCCGCGACGCGCTCAAAGAACTCGATATGGCTGATGTCGTCAAAGTTGACGATGGCACCCAGCTTGTCGGCGAGCTCAAAGTCCGCCGCCGGCGTGTCGTTGGACGAGAACATGATGTCGTGGCCGGTGATACCCAGCGAGCGGGCAATCATGAGCTCGGTATAGCTCGAGCAATCGCAACCGCAGCCGTATTCGTTGAGAATGGAGATGAGCGCCGGGTTGGGATTGGCCTTGACGGCAAAGTATTCCTTAAAGCCCGGGTTCCATGCAAAGGCGTCGCGCACTTCTTGCATGTTGCGGCGGATGCCCGCCTCGTCGTATAGATGAAATGGCGTGGGGAACTGCTCGACGATATGCTCGAGCGTCTTCTTGTCCACAAACGGCTGCTTAGCCGCATATGCCTCGTTGGGGGTCAATGCCATGTCCCGTAAACCTCGCTATCCAGACGGCGCCATCGGCGCATCGAATCCGCATAGCGTGGACCCCATGTCCGGATAGCGCTCCCGCATTGCTGCAGACAGTCCTGCGGGTGTTTCCCGCAGGCCCACCAGGTTGTTCGTGCCCGAAAAACCCAGTTCGGCGGGTTTCGCCTCCCCGCGGGGTCAAAGCCTGCCGGCTCGCCCGCGGCTCTTCGTGCCCGCGCCTCTATCAAGTGGTAACGACCCTACCACGTTGCACTTTACCAAACAAGAGTATTCGTATATAACGTTTAAAAAATGCAGGGATATGCTAGAAACAAGGGCGTCACAATTCTGCATCACAATATTGTGGGAATGGATATGCCCCATGAAAGGATCCTTTATGACCGAGCTCCAAGAACTTCGTCGCTATCGTCGCGACCTGCATCGCATTCCGGAGCTCGATTTCGAGCTTCCTCAAACCATAGCCTATATAGAGGGCGTGCTCGCCTCGCTTGCCTGTGAAGTGGTCCATCCCTGCCCCAGCTGTGTTTGCGCTTTCTTCGACGCTGGCACGGGCGCCGCGCATGCCACGGCGATTCGCGCCGATATGGACGCACTGCCCATCGCGGAGGCGACGGGTGCGGCCTTCGCCTCGACCCATCCCGGCAAGATGCATGCGTGCGGACACGATGGACACATGGCCATGGCGCTTGCCGCCGCGACGCATGTCGACCGCACGATTCGCGAGCAACCGGGCGTCATCAAGCGCAACGTGCTCTTTGTGTTCCAGCCGGCCGAGGAAACGATCGGTGGCGCCAAGACGGTGTGTGAGAGCGGCGTATTCGAGCGCTATGGCGTCGACCGCATTTTTGGCTTCCACGTATGGCCCGATTTGCCCGCCGGCACGTTGGCAAGCTGTTCCGGTCCGCTGCTGGCGCGCTCAAGCGAGACGCACATTCATATCCATGGCGCGAGCATCCATATCGCCAAGACCTACGGCGTTCCAGTCGAGGAGTCGCACGATGCGGCACTGGCGGCTGCCAAGTTCTTGGTTGCCGAGCGCGAGCTCATGGACGAGTTGGGTGCCGACGAGCCCTGCATTGGTAAGTTCGGCCTGCTTCAGGCCGGCACCGTCTGCAATGCGGTGGCAGGGGAGGCCCATGTGGCTGGCAGCCTGCGCGTGTTTACGGACGGTATGTTCGACCGTGCGCGCGAGGGCGTGCGCCGCGTGTTGGACGATGCCTGCGCCGCAACGGGCTGCACGTACGATCTCGATTTTGCCGAGGGCTATCCGCCAGTCGATAACGACCCCGAGCTGTTTGCCTGCATTGCGCCTGCCTTGTCCGAGCTGCAACTTGTGGACGAGCCGCTGCTGATCGCCGAGGATTTTGCGTTCTATCAGCGCCATCTGCCGGGCGTGTTTTTCCTGCTAGGCACGGGCGTTCCTGTCAGTCAGGATAATCCGAGTGACGACGAGGGCTGCCCCGCCTATGCCACGAGTGTCCTGCATACTGATACCATGCTCTTTGACGAGGAAATCCTGCTCAAAGGCCTCGATGTCTACAAACGATTGCTTTTGCTTGCTTAATTGCCGAAGGATACTTGTTCTAGGAAACACGAACAGATGTACGGTATAATAGAGATGTAAGTCTATAGAAACGTTTGACGTTATTAACGTAAGGCGATACTATGATTGCATCGTACAAAGATGAGGATACCGAACGTTTTGCGATGGGTGTGCGGGTCAGGAGGTTTGTACCCTTTGAGCGGGTCGCATTGAGGAAGATTCGTCAACTGCAGGTCTGTGCTTCACTTGATGATCTTCGCGTTCCTCCGGGCAATCGTCTTGAAGCGCTGAAGGGCGATCGCGCCGGCCAATATAGCATCCGTGTTAATGAGCGCTATCGGGTCTGTTTTGAGTGGAGACGGGGGATGGCTTGGAATGTCGAAATCGTCGATTATCACAAGTGATGAGACTGCGCCCGATTTGCTGTCACCGGTGACTCCTGGTGAGCTTCTCAAAGAGGAATTTCTTCTCCCTATGGGCATTTCTCAATATCGCCTTGCTAAGGAGACCGGGATTCCGGCCCAACGCATTGGGCAGATTATCTTGGGAAGGCGTCGTGTGACGGCTGACACCGACCTTCGCCTTTGCCGCTACTTTGGCCTGACGGATGGTTATTGGCTGCGCGCCCAGATAGCGTTTGACCTCGAGGCGGAAAAGAGGCGCATCGAACCGGAACTGGATAAGATCGTTCCTGTTCAGCAGGCTATCGCATTGTAGTGTTCAAAGATGTTGAGGTTGGAGTGACGATGGGGCGATGCCGACAGTCTGCCGTTTATAGTCCCGGTGGGTGTGGGTGCGGCTTGTTGTTGCTTCCGGTTATTGCTGTGAGCATTGGTGTTATGTTTGTGCTTGCCGGGCTTGCCGCGGCGGCGCTTGTGTTGCTGATTGTGGCTATTGGCGTGACGATTTGGCTCTGCCGCAATCGCGAACAACGTCGTGCCGACGGTAAAACCAATGTCGGCTGGGCCGTCTTCCTGGTCATTGCGTACCCACTGAGTGTCGGCTACCTGGTGTTCTTTGTCCTGCTGATGATCAGTACCTTTACCGGAGAATCCGTCACGGTGGGTTGATGCACTGCCAGCAGAAGGTCGCGCAAAGTGCGTTTGCTTGGTGTTTGGATAACTGCATTGGCCGTTTACCGCAACCTTAGCTCTCAGCTAATGAATTCAAGTTTAATCCTTCCTACGATGTGCTGTGTGCCGGCGCGGTAGCCGGATCGTAGGAAGGATGCATGATGAATAAGCTCGAAAACGAAGTGCTGCTGAGCCGTCGCGCTGCACTTGGCGCATTCGCCACCGTCGCTTTGGGGACTGCCGGTCTTCTTGCCGGTTGCGGTAGCGATAAGGCGACCGTCACCGAGGATGCCGACGATGGCGACAAGAAGGAAGAGACGAAGAAGGAAGAACAGCCTACGACTGACCTGGCTGTTGGCACGACGGTGACCACGACTGCCGGTCTTTCCGTCGTCGTCGATTCCGTCCAACCCGGTCTCACAAATTTTGACGGTTCGACCATGACGGGTATTCACGTCACGTACGTCAACAATGGCGATGAGGGCGCGGACTACAATGTCTACGACTGGAAGGGCGAGGACGTCAACGGTGCTCAGCAGAACCAGGGTTATTACAGCGAGGGTTCCGATGAGCTGCAGTCTGGTACCCTTGCCGCCGGTGGCTCCGTGGCGGGCAATATCTACTTTGATGGTGACATCAAGAAGGCTCTCTATTTTGCCAACGTGTTTGATAAGTCTGCCGCTGCAAGCTGGGTGCTGGCCTAGCATGTCGCTACTGCTGCGCCGTATGGGAGGTGAGGTCGTATGCCCGATAAAAAGCTAACGGACGAGTTACTCAATGAACTTCTCGACGCGCCAAACATCGATGGCTATATCAAAGAGCACGACTTTGCCGCCCCGTCGCTTTCGGAGTATCTGAAACAGCTTTTGGAAGAAAAGGGGCTCGAGCGCTCGCGCGTGGTGCGTATGGCCGACCTCAACGAGACCTTTGGCTATCAGATCTTTACCGGTTCGCGTAATCCGAGCCGCAATAAGGTGCTGCAGATTGCCTTTGCAATGGCGCTGTCGATGAAGGAGACCAACCGCGCCCTGACGGCTGCCGGAGTGAGCGTCCTCAACTGCAAGGACCGTCGCGATGCAATCATTATCTTTTGCATCGACCGTGGCTGTAGCCTCCAAAAGGTCAACGAGGAGCTGTATCGCTTTGGCGAGGAAACGGTGAGTTAGTGGCCGATGGCTGAGCCGGCGGTATCACCAGAACAACCATGCAAACGAACGGGGTGCGGACACCATGGGGTGTCCGCACCCTGCGTTATGATGGACGCCATGGATACTCAGAGCCCAACATATTCCGATGACGAGCTGACTGCTTCACTTGTCGAGCATTTGGCGTCGCTCGACCGCGATGACAGCTATCGTGTGGAGCGCGTGCTCAAGTGCTCGGATGTCGAGACGACCGAACTCGTCTATTTTGAGGGCTCTGGCGGCGGGTCTCTCGGTCCCTTTGTCCGCAAGCGCATTGATGCTTCGGTGCAGATTGGCGGAGCATATGAGCGCCTGTTTGCGGCCCAGCGCGCCGGTCGTCGTTTTGAGCACTTACCCCGAATCGTCGATTGTCGCCGTGTGGGCGACGAGCTTGACGTGGTGATGGAGTATGTCGAAGGCGAGACACTCGAGGCCCTGGTGGGGCGCTTGGGGGCGACGCCCGATTATGCCCGCGGGCTGTATCCCGTTCTGTGTGAAGCGGTGGGCGAGCTGCATGCTGGTTTTGCAGCTGCGGGGGAGCCGGGGGTACCGGTAATCCACCGCGACCTTAAACCCTCGAACATCATCGTATCGGGCGTGAGGTATGCGGCCGATGCCGGCATGATCTTCTCGTCGCTGGTGATTATTGACCTGGGAATCGCGCGCGTTTGGCGCGATGGCGCCGACGCCGACACCGTCAAGTTTGGCACGCGTTCCTATGCGCCACCCGAGCAGTTTGGGTTTGGGCAGACGAGCGTCCGCAGCGATATTTACGCGCTTGGCGCACTGCTGTTCTTTTGCCTGACGGGGGCTGATCCCAAACCGGGGCGTGACATGCGCGAGCAATGCGAGGCGCACGGCATTCCCGTTCCGCTGGCGGATGTGATTTGCATGGCGATGGCGCTCGATCCCGCCAAGCGCTTTGCGAGTGCAATGGCACTGGGGCATGCTGCGCGTGCGGCGTATGAGCTATGTCTCCCTGCACCGTCGCCCGTGACCTTTTCTGCTGCCAGTGTGCCCCGGGTCGCGGTGTCACAGGCGCAGCGGGTACAGCAGCCGGTTGCCCTCACGCTTCCGTCTTCTGCAAACCGGCGTTCGATCGTCTCTCCCGTGATGTCCAAATGCGCGCGTCTGCTCTCGCGTATCCCCGAGCCCGTGGGGCGCATATGGAATGGATGCGTCTATGCGACAACATTGTTGCT
>CABUTL010000046.1 GCA_902494375.1 uncultured Collinsella sp. | reverse complement strand
CGGATAGCCGATGGAGTTGCGCACCTGCTCAAAGGCGCGCCCGGCGGCGAACATGGCGAAGGAGGAGGCGAACACCACCTTGCCGGCGGCGGCCATGCCGGCCGCCACGCTCATCATGTTGCCCTCGGCAATGCCGGCGTTGATGAACCGGTCGGGATACGCCTTGCGGAACATGCCGGTCTTGGTGGCAGCCGACAGGTCAGCGTCCATCACCACCAGATTGGGCATTTCCGCGCCCAGCTCAACCAGGGCCGCGCCGTAAGAATCGCGGGTGGCTTTTTTTATCTGTTCCGCCATGCTCAACCCACCTCCAACTCGTGCAGGGCCGCCTTCAGCTCGGCCATTGCGGTTTCATACTGCTCCTGATTGGGGGCCGTTCCGTGCCAGCCCACCTGGTTTTCCATAAAGGAGACGCCCTTGCCCTTCACCGTCTCGGCGATAATGGCCACGGGCGAGCCGCTCACTTTGCGGGCCTCGGCAAAGGCGGCGGCAATCTGCGCCATGTCATTACCGTCGGCAAGCTCGATCACATGCCACTTAAAGGCGCGGAACTTGTCGGCAAGCGGCATAGCAGAGTTAACTTCGTCGATACTGCCGTCAATTTGCAGGCCATTATGATCGACGATAGCGACAAGGTTATCCAAGTCGTGGTTGCCGGCGAACATGGCCGCCTCCCACACCTGGCCCTCCTCGCACTCGCCGTCGCCCAACAGCGTATAGACGCGGTAGCTGTCACCCCAGTGCTTTGCGGCGAGTGCCATTCCAACCGCGGCGGAGATACCCTGACCGAGCGATCCGGTAGACATGTCGACGCCCGGAGTGTCATTCATATTGGGATGGCCCTGCAGGCGGCTGCCGATATGGCGGAGCGTCTCGAGCTCCTTCTTGGGAAAGAACCCGCGTTCGGCGAGCACGGCATAGAGTGCCGGAGCGCAATGTCCCTTGGAGAGCACAAAGCGATCGCGCTCGGCGCGGCTCGGATTCGCCGGGTCGACATCCATTTCCTCAAAGTAGAGGTAGGTCATAATGTCGGCGGCGCCAAGCGATCCGCCCGGATGCCCCGACTTGGCGGCGTGGACACCCGTGACAATACCGCGGCGAACCTCATTGGCAATCTTGGCCAGTTCCTGATCGGTCATGGAGTTTCCTCTCTTGAGCACGCCGGCCCGGCATAACAAATGCTGGGCCGGCAGAACCATCGTTACTGTGCCTCGACGACCTTTTTCCAGTCGGCCTCGAACGAGGCAAGGCCCTGGTCGGTCAGCGGGTGATGCAGGCATTTCTTAAGAGCAGCCATGGGGACGGTCGCAATATCGGCACCGAGCAGCGCCGCCTGGGTCACGTGATTGGGCGTGCGGACGGATGCGGTGATGATCTCGACGGTGTCGTCGACGTTCTTACCGGTCCAGTCGTAGTTCTTGATGCAGGTCACAACGTTATCGAGCTGCGAAATACCGTCCTCGGCGATGTCGTCGAAGCGTCCCACAAACGGGCTGATGTAGCGGGCACCGGCGTTGGCGGCCATCAAGGCCTGGGTCGGCGAGAAGACGAGCGTCATGTTGACGCGCACGCCTGCATCGGCCAGGGCGCGGCAGGCGGCGAGGCCGGCCTCGCACACGGGGAGCTTGACCACAATGTTGGGGGCGAGGGCGGCAAGGCGCTTGCCCTCCTCGATCATGCCCTCGGCAGTAGTCGCGGTGGACTCGGCAGACACGGGCAGGCCCTCGCAGAGCTCGGCAATCTTGAGCATATGGGGCTCAAAGTCGGCCAGTTTGCCGCCGGTCTTAGCGTACAGGGACGGGTTGGTGGTGACGCCGGCAAGGCAGCCCCAGCTCTTGGCCTCGGCGATCTCGTCAAGGTTGGCGGTATCGATAAAGAACTTCATGGTGCAAAACTCCTTCAAATGAATAGCTAGCAATCTAAGGACAACGGGTCAATCACTGGTTGAACCAACGTCAGCGAGCGGGCAGCTGCCGTGGCAAGGTGGTGCGAAAGAGGAGCGACGCGTACTTTGGTACGCGAGCGACGGCTTGAGCGCCAGATTGCCCGGCAGATGCCCGCGCAGCGTCGACCGGTCCGGCGTTTGTCAAAACGCCGGAACTACTTAGTCCTCGAGGGCCTTCTCGATGCGGCTCGTGACGCCCTTGAGGTTAAGACCGACGACGTACTGCTTGATCGGGCGCTTGATGTGCTCGATCACAAAGCGCTTGCCGTCGATGTCCTGGGCAGCGAGGTTGCGATAGAGCTTCTCGACCTGCTCCTTGACCTCGGGATCGTTAAAGGCGTAGTGGCCGGAGACATCCAGGATCTTCAGGCTGAGCTCGTCGTCGGCCAGAATGTCGTCAACCTGCAGGTTGACATCGTCGCCGGTCATCCACTTGCGCCAACGCTCGGTCTTGATAGCCTTGACCAGCAGCGTGTGATACAGGTCGGAGGGATCATCGCACAGGCCGTTGTCGACCAGAATCTGCTCGGTAGCGCAGAGCTTGAGGTAAGCGCGGGTCTCCTCGGTGCCGTACTGAGGGGCAACATTGGAGGCCGTCACGTGAGCCGGGATGTGCTCGAGCAGCGTTGCGTCATCCAGATAGTCGGCGTTGTGCTCCTTCAGGCCCACGCCGTAGCGCTTAGCCATGTCGGCGAGCTCGCGGGCATTCTTAAAGTTGTAATGACCGACCTGCTCGGTCCAACGGGTGAGCGTACCGGTCTGGCCGACGATAAAGGTGGGCATGGGGCAGCCGCGCTTCTCGAGCTCGGGCTGCAGCTGAGAAATGAACTCCTCGTACTTATCGGTAGAGGTCAAGCCGCCATTGGTCTCCTCGGTACCGACCTCATAGGCAACCTCGGGCAGGTTATGCTCGCGACGGTACTGCTCAAGGTAGTCGATAAGATCGATCGTGCGGCGAAGCACCACGTCGAGCGGAATAACCTTGCCGATCTGATAGGGGTCCTTGGTGGGGTCGACCATCAGCAGGTCAAAGCCTGCCTCCATGTCGGCGACGAAGGACTTGCGGGCGAGCTCCATGGCCTCGTCCTCGGGCAGGTGGGCGTTACGCTCCTCGTCGCGCTGCCACGGACCGCCGTGATCGCGGCACAGGTAGTACGGACCGGTGTAACCCACCTCGTCGGCGACCTTCTTGATGTCGGCGGCAAAGCGCGTCTGGTCCCAACCGTTGACGTAGCCGGCGCCCATCTCGTCCATATCGACCTGGTTGCGGCTGGCGATAAACATGGGCGGGAAATCCTCGTCCTTGGCAAGCTCGAACACGGCCTGAATCAGGTTGGGGCTCATGGGGCCAATGCCGACCATGGTTGCGTGATCGCCGCTATCCTGCAGCTTGAGCATGCCCTGAACGGCCTGACGGATGGTGAGGTTGGACATTTTGTTCTCCTTCTCCAGAGGATTTTTGACAAAAGTTCCCTGGGACCCAGATGTGGGCCCTATCAGTACGGATGGATTTTGTTGTGTAGGGGCGGCTGTGCGGAGTCAAATCCATCCCTCCGCACAACCGGAGTCCTTAAAGGTTTACTTGGCCTGCTTGTCGAGCGTGGGCTTCATGGCAATCAGGATTGCAGCGGCGACCACGGCGCCAATCACGATGTCCAGGCAGAACAGCGCGACGTTGTTGGTAGCAAGGGCGACGATAAAGCCACCGTGCGGGACGTAGCAGTCGATACCCTGGAAGGCGGCAAGCGCCGCACCCACGGCAGAGCCGATGCAAATGCCGGGAAGGGTGTGACCGAGGTCCTTGACCGCAAAGGGAATAGCGCCCTCGGTAATACCAATGCAGCCCATGAACAGCGCGGAGATGCCCATCTGACGGTCGGCGTCATCGAACTTGTTCTTGGCGATGAGCGCAGCGAGGCCACAGGCGATCGGGGGAACGGCGACAGCGACGCGGAACATACCGTTAGGACCGTAGATGCCGGAGGCCATGATGGCCATGGTGAAGGTCGAGGCGGTCTTGTTGATGGGGCCACCCATATCGAAGGCGGTCATAACGCCAATGACCAGACCCAGGACAACTGCGGAACCGCCCTGCAGGCTGCCGAGCACGCCGGTGAGCCAGTCCATCACAAAGCCAAGCGGCGTGGCCAGGATGTAGATATAGGCCATGCCCAGGACAAGCGAGGTCAGAATCGGGATGATCAGGATGGGCATGATGGTCTGGATGGTGTTGTTGACCTTCCAGGTCTTCATCCAGCGGACAAAGTAGCCGCAGATAACCGCCATGATCATGGCGCCCAAGAAGCCGGTCGAAACGCTGTTGCCGTTAGGGGTAACGACTGCGTTGTTGACCAGGTAGCCCAGGACAAAACCGGGGGCGAGCGCGGGCTTGCCGGCCATCGAGTAGGAGATGTATGCCGCAAGCACCGGGATCATCATGGAGATGCCGGCCATGCCAATGGTGTTAAGACTCACCATCAGCGGGTTCGTAACCTCCATGCCGTTGGCGCCGGCGGTACCGGATGCCAGCGAGAAGGCGAGGAACACGCCGCCGATAACGACGATGGGGATAAAATAGGAAACGCCGGTATTGAATGCATTGAGCAGCGTCTTACCAGGATCGGCAAAGATAGACTGCTTGGACGCCGGTGTCGGGGCCTGCGGGGCAGCGGAGACGGCCTTCTTCTCTGCCTTGGCCTCGGCCTTGGGCGCGTCAACGGCGCCACCCGTCGCCTTGATGATCTCAACGGCCTGGTCGATGATCTTTACCGGATCGGCGATTACATCCGAGGTGCCGACCTTCAGGAACTTGCCCTCGGCCATCTTCTGCTCAAAACGATCCTCGTTCTCGACACCCACGTCGACGGACTCGAGCACCAGGTCGGCGGAATCCACGTCTTCCTGCGTCAGCTCGTTCTCGATACCCAGGCCACCCTGAGCCTCGACTTTGCACTCGATGCCACGGGCGGCGCATTCATCCTGAATCGCCTTCTGGGCCATATACGTGTGGGCGATACCCACGGTACAGGCGGCAACGCCTACGATCTTCATTGCTTCCCTCTTTTCATAGAGTTGCGTGCGCAAGACACCGTTTGCGGAGGCCTCCGGAGCATCCCCTGCCGTTTGGACTTGCTGTCTTTTCGACAAGACCAATATAGGTGCTCGTTTTTCTTAATGCCAGCTTATTTCGGTAAACGCGCAGGTCAGAGCGTTGGTTATGCGATTTAGTTATGCGTTTAACCAAAAATGAATCCTGCGATTTTACCCTCGATTTCAAAAGTCAAGAAGTATTTGATTTTCTCGGTAGACGGCAGATGCGCATGCCGGTCACAAATTTCAACCCCACCCGTATACCGCATTTGTTGCATACTCATATGAAAGGAAAAGGTCGCTCACCGAAGCGCATCCCACACCAAGACTCAAAGTCATCATGTTGGAAAATGCTCATCTGTCGGAAGGAGTCGCTGTGGCAAAACAGCGCGTTACGATCGCGGACGTCGCTCGAGAGGCGGGAACCTCGACGGCAAGCGTCTCGTATTACCTCAACGACAAACGAGAAAAGCTTAGCGAGAAGACGCAGGCAAAGATTGCGCGCGTCATCAAGGAGCTGGGATACGTCCCCAACGCCCAGGCGCAAACACTCACCGGCAAACAGACCCACGTCATCGCCATTATCATTTTGGATAACACCAACAAGTGGGCGGGCCTCGTCCTCAACGGCATGGAGCAGGTCATGCTCCCCGCGGGCTACCAGACGGTCGTTTGCACGAGCAACTTTAACCCCGAAACCGAGCTCATGTATGTCGACAAAATGCTCTCGCTGGGCGTCGATGGCTTTATCATCCAGCCCACGGCAAATTTCAAGGCCGTCCATGACCGCATCAAGCGCGCCGGTAAGCCCGTCGTCTTTTTCGATGCGGCCATCTATAGCCCAGGTACCAGCTGGATCAAAACCAACCTTTACGACGGCGTGTACAACGCCACACAGGCACTCCTCGACGCCGGCTACGAAGATTTCTTTTCCATTGCCGCCAACATGACCGAAATGCGCACCCGCATGGAGCGTTTTCAGGGGTATGCCGAGGCGCTGGCAGCGAACGGACAACTCTACAAAGCGATTCCCATCGACCACAACAAGCCGTCGGTCGGCGAGCTTACCGAGTACTTTAAATACAAGTTCAACCCCGCCAAGCGAACCCTTATCTTCGTGCAAAATCAGTGGGCACTTCCCCGTGTCTACAAGGCTCTCCAGCCCATGGCCCATCTACTTCCGCAGCAAATCGGTCTTTTGGGACTCAACTGCGAAGACTGGACCAACCTCACCACGCCGACCGTCTCCACGATCATCGAGCCCGTCGACCAGGAAGGCAGAGAGGCGGCCGAGATGCTCCTCGCGCTACTCGATGGCAGCAGCACGCCAGGTGAGCAGCGCATTCTCGAATGTAAACTCAATTGGCTCGGTTCCACCTCGATCTAGCCATACGTCAAATATGAGGCAATTGAATCCGTAGCGTTTGTCCCAAATCTTAAGTATTTGTTCGACAGAACGGCCCCTGCCGGCTCCTGCTAGACTGGTAGATTCCCAACCGTCCATCCAGGAGCCTCCATGTCGCGCAAGTCCGCCTACAAGCAAGCACTTTCCATCGGCACCGCCGTGGTGCTGGGGTTTGCGTTGTTCACAGGGTCGCTCGACGGGGCGCCCAGACTACTCTCGCCGCAAAGTGATGAGCAGGCGGTAGCCCTGGCCGAGAAGCAAGACGAGAGTCCCAGCCGCACTGACGACGAGGCAGACCTGGTTGCCCGGCTCGAATCGGGAACAGCGAGCTCCTCGGACTCTCAAAATAGCCAAGACTCTGGCGATGGCTCCGATTCCGCCGCAACCGACAGCGGTGACGACGCATCCGCAAACAGCGCCACCCCCATCGACGAGGTCGAAAACCCCGATCTTGACCGCGCCCGCGGCGTATACCTCAGCAGCATTCCCGACTACGCCGGCAACCCCTATGTTGCCCTGCGCGCCGACAGCACGCACCCGCTAGGCACGCCATCATTCACACTCGATGAATACGAGCGCGCTACAGAAGAGGGTTGCTTTAAGAAGTTCTCCAAGCTCGACAGCCTGGGCCGCACCCGCAAAGCGCTTGCCTGCGTGGGCCCTGAATCACTCGGTCAAGGCGAGCGCGGCGATATCTCGCGTATCCATCCCGCTGGATGGCGCCAGCAGCGCTACGACTTTATTCCGGGCCAGAGCCTCTACAACCGCTGCCATCTCATCGCCTGGTCGCTCTGCGGCGAAAATGCCAGCCGTAAGAATCTCCTCACCGGCACGCGCTATCTCAACGAAACGGGCATGCTGCCGTTTGAGGAGCAGATTCTCGGCTACATCCGCGACACGGGCAACCATGTGCTCTACCGCGTCACGCCCATGTATAACGAAGAGGAACTTGTCTGCCGCGGTGTGCGCCTTGAGGCGCAATCGGTCGAGGACCACGGCAAGGCCCTCTGCTTCCACGTATATTGCTACAACCTGCAGCCGCACGTGCAGATCGACTACACCACCGGCCGCAACCAGGCCTCGGGAGACTAGGGCCGATCAAGCTGCCCCAAAACCTAACATGATCCGTTTTCCTCCGTCCCCCAGGGATCAAAAAGGGCCGCCCTGGATTGCCCAGAGCGGCCCTTGCATCAGCATGTATGTTGCAGGCAAAGCCCCACGCTACTTGGCGCGGCCCTCCTCATAGCGCTCGACCAGCTTGGCCTGAACGTCATAGGGAACCTGCTCGTAGCCAGCGGGCTTCATGGTAAAGTCACCCGTGCCGCGCGTGATAGAGCGCAGGCGCGTCGAGTAATCCGCCAGCTCTGCCAGCGGCGCCTGGGCAATGACCACGGTGTCTCCGCGCTCATCGGTCTCCATGCCCGTCACGCGACCGCGCGAGGCCGAGATGTCGCCCATCACGGCGCCGGCGTAGCTCTCGGGGATAGTCACCGTAATTTCCTCGATGGGCTCCAGCACCACTGGGTCGGCATCGGCACATGCCTTGCGCAGGCCGATGCGAGCCGCCGCGCGAAACGCCATCTCGTTGGAGTCGACGCTGTGATACGAGCCGTCGTACACAGCCACGCGAATGCCCGTGAGCGGGTAGCCGGCAATGATGCCGTCCTTCATGGTCTCCTGGACGCCCTTGTCCACGGCGGGAATCAGCGAGCGCGGAATGCGGCCGCCTACGACCTCATCCACAAACTCGTAGCCGTCGCTCGTGCCGTCG